>JAHEEY010000029.1 GCA_024640485.1 Chloroflexota bacterium
CATGGGAGCTGAACAACCGTTTCCTGACCCTGCCGCCTGGGCATGGGTACAACGGTTCCGACGTGTTCTTCATTGCCCCCGCCTCGGCGTATTCCCATGTCACCTTCGTGGGTAACTTCAAGCCATTTCAAGATACAGGGGCTACCTTTGCTGTTCATGATCCCAATCTCATAGGCCGGATTGACCAGGCGTTAGCGGCTGGGCAAGCGGTAATCGCTCAGGTCGATACGGATCCCTCAGACCCATATACCTTGGCATCTGAACAGCACTGGGTACTGCTGTTGGCCCGGCTGCAGGATGATTATCTGATTGTGGATCCCTTCACCGGGGAGACGCTCTCCCTTCTTGGCAAATACGGGCAGCAGTCGCGGCCAGAAGCGGTTGAGAGCGCCCTTAAAAATGCCATCAAGTCGGCGATCTTCTACGCCTCCAGCCGGGTCGCGCCAGTACCCGTGGTTGCCCCAGATCCTACTGGTACAACACGCCTGGGAACAGACGGCGCCCTTTCGTATACCGGCCCCGCCTGGCCTTTTGGCCACTGCTTGATTGGCCTTCACGACCGGGCTGACCGGCATCCCCAACCGCAAGATCATGCGGTCGCCCGGGGCAGATTTGAATCGATCAAAGTGCAGAGCGGCGTCACTGTCGCCGAAATGGAAGGGTATGATGCTGACTTCTATCTCTGCCGGCTATTTGAAACATGGAATGGGAGGCATCTGCCGGTCTCGGACTTCGTCCGCGCTGTGGTGCCCGATATAACCCCATTGGTCAATGCCGGCGTACAGTATTTCGAACTTCATAATGAGCCCAATCTCACTCATGAAGGGCTGAAAGCCAGCGGAATCGAAGGCTCCTGGCGAAATGGGGCGGAGTTCGCCCAATACTTCATTGAATGCCGGCAGCAGTTGAAAGCCCGTTTTCCAGGGATTAAGGTCGGTTTCCCAGGGCTGTCTCCCGGGCCAGATGTTGCCTATCAATTCGGTCATGACAGCGGCTTCCGTATGAACGACGTCGCCTTCCTGGAAGGGGCCGCTGCCGGCATCCAGGCGGCCGACTTCCTCTGTGTTCATGCATATTATGTAAATATGGCTGAGGTGCAGGGATCCGCTATTGAACTGGTCAAGCGATATCGCCGCAGCTGGCCTGAGAAACTGTTGTTCATCACCGAATTCAGCAATCCCAATGAGAATGCGCCCGTTGCTGAAAAGGGGCCCCAGGCCAAGGAGTTCTACCAGCTCTGCGCGCAAATACCTGGCATAGGGGCGGCTTATTACTTTATCGTCTCTGGGACAGGATGGGATAGCCAATCGCTGCGCAGGAATAATGATGGGCTGTCTACAGGTTTAGTGGATCTGATGCTGCCCTGATCGGCTGACAGCCGACGCGGGCTTCCCTGAAAAATGAAAAAAGCCTCTGCAATTCTCCGGCAGAGGCTTTTTTGGAGGCTGTGTACGGCAAAGCCTAATAGGTTTCGACCGATACATACTGTTCTGGTAATACCAGCGCCAGGACCAGATAGACCAATAGTCCCGCGCCGCCGGCGAAGAGGGTTGTCACAACAAATGCCAGCCGAATGATAATCGGATCGACGTTCAAACTGGCAGCCACTCCAGAGGCGACGCCCATGAAAAGGCGATTGGTGTGTGAGCGAGCGAATTGATTCTTCTTCATGATCTTCTCCCCGATAAATTCCCGGACATCTGCCGGGGTTCTGTGTTCTGTTCATCTATCAATACGGAGCCGCGCCTCAATCGTTGCAGCGGTTTGTGATTCTTCCGAGCCTCGCTAGTGAGGTATAATCTTTCCCTTAGACACGAAGCTGGAGAGATATTTATGCGGATTCTGATTACCGGCGCCTTGGGACAATTGGGGACTGCACTGCAGCAAGCCCTGGCAGATCATCAGCTAACCCTTGTTGACCTGCCCGAAGTTGACATTACTGAACGAGAGATGTTGTTCAACCAGATGGCGGAAACCAGGCCCGAACTGGTAATTCACAGTGCCGCCTACACCAATGTGGATGGGTGTGCCAAGGATCCGGCACTGGCCTACAAAGTCAATGGGTTGGGCACTCAGAATGTGGCCCTGGCATGTCAGGCGTTTGGGGCCGAGATGGTCCATATCAGCACGAATGAGGTCTTTTCCGGCGATCGGCCAGAAGGGTACCAGGAGTGGATGCCCCTGAATCCGGCGAACCCTTATGGCAGCTCCAAAGCAGCCGCGGAGAAGCATGTCCTGAACATCCTGCAGCGATTCTACATCGTGCGCACCGCCTGGCTGTTTGCCCCGGGCGGGCGCAATTTCATCCATGCCATCATCAATCGGGCTAAATCTGCCGGTCAACTTCGGGTTGTCTCCGACGAAATTGGATCGCCCACCTATGTCATTGATCTGGCGGCGGCCATCGCCCAACTGATTCAGACACGGCAGTATGGTATCTACCATTTCACCAATGCCGGCTCTTGTTCCCGGTGGGCATTTGCCAATGAGATTCTGCGCCTGGCAGGATTAGCGCATGTTGAAAACACACCCATTCTTTCTGATGAGTACCAGCGGGCCTCAACCCCGCCTTTGTTTGGGGTCATTCACAACATTGCCGGTGCCGCTATTGGCATTGAGTTTCGCCCGTGGCAGGAAGCGCTGGCATCATATATCGAGACCTATGTGTCCTAGTTCCAGGACGGAGGAATTCATGAGCAAACCCTTGACAGCTCCTACGGCGGCAGTTCGCCCCTTTGAGATAACCACCCACGGCCATTCCCGTGTGGACAACTATTACTGGATGCGCCAGCGAGAAGACCCTGAGGTGATCGCCTATTTAGAAGCTGAAAACCAGTATGCCCAGGGGATGCTGGCCCATACCGAGGAATTGCAGAACCAGCTCTATCAGGAAATGGTCGACCGTATCCAAGAAACTGATGTCACCGCGCCGGTGAAGCATGGGGAGTACTATTATTATTCCCGGACTGAAGCTGGCAAGCAGTATGATATCCACTGTCGCAAGGCCGGCAGCTTGGAGGCCCCAGAACAACTGCTGGTAGACATGAACCAGCTGGCGGAGCAGTACGACTATCTGGAAATGGGTATCTTCGAAGTCAGCCCCGATCACAAGGTATTGGCATATTCGCTGGACACGGACGGAGCCGAGAATTTCATCATCTTCTTCAAGGATTTGGAAAGCGGCGAGCTGCTGCCAGACCAGATTACGGCGCCGACGACCTACCAGGGCGAATGGGCAAATGACAACAAGACCCTTTTCTATACCACCCAGGATTACGCCAAGCGCAGCTACAAATGCTTCCGGCACACTTTAGGCACCGATCCTGCCTCAGATACGCTGGTTTATCACGAGCCTGACGAGCTCTACCGCGTTGCGCTTGAAAAGACCAAGGATCAGCGGTTCATCATCATCAACATTCACAGCATGGAGTCGTCGGAAAACCGTTTCCTCGATGCTGACACGCCCGAGGGGGAATTCCGCACCGTCCATCCCCGGCAGGCCCGGATGCTTTACCAGTTGGATCATCGCCAGGGGATGTTCTATATCGTGACCAATGACCAGGCTACCAATTTCCGGCTGATGACAGCTCCTGTTTCCGACTATGCTAAAAGCAGCTGGCAGGAACTGATCCCTCACCGCCAAGATGTCAGACTGGACCAGGTCGAGCTTTTCGCCAACCACATGGTCCGGTACGAACGAGAGAATGGGCTGCGAACCATCGCTATTACCCGGTTTTCTGACCAGCAGACCCATTACGTTTCTTTCCCGGAACCGATATACAGTTTTGAAGAAGGGGATAACCCCGACTATGAGAGCGCTCTCCTACGTTTTGTCTACACCTCGCTGACCACGCCTGAATCTGATTTCGACTACCACATGGACAGCCGCGAACGGCAGTTGATCAAACAGCAGCCTGTCTTGGGCGGGTACGATCCGGCTGATTATCAATCAGAGCGGCTGTTTGCCGCGGCTGACGACGGCACCCAGGTTCCCATTTCCATCGTCTATCGAAAGGGGATGTCCAAGGACGGCGGCGCGCCGTGTTTGCTCTATGGTTATGGTTCCTACGGAGCCAGTATCGATCCGTCGTTCAATGCCATTCGCCTAAGCCTGATCGATCGCGGCTTCATATTCGCTATCGCCCATATTCGCGGTGGTGAGGAGATGGGACGCCATTGGTACGATCAGGGCAAGTTCCTGAACAAAGTAAATACCTTCACAGATTTCATCGCCTCGGCCAAGCACCTGATTGCCCTGCGGTACACTGCCGCTGAGAAATTGGCGGTGATGGGCCGCAGCGCCGGCGGGCTGTTGATGGGCGCAGTGGTCACCATGGCGCCTGAGCTGTTCAAGGCGGTGGTTGCCGGAGTGCCATTCGTTGATGTTGTTACCACCATGCTGGATGAGTCCATCCCGCTCACGGTGGGCGAGTTTGAGGAATGGGGAAACCCGCAGGATCCGGAATATTACCGTTACATGCTTTCGTATTCGCCATATGACAATGTCGACGCCAAAGCATATCCCAACATGCTGGTCACCGCGGGCCTAAATGATCCCAGGGTTCAATATTGGGAGCCGGCAAAATGGGTAGCCAAGATTCGCGCTGCGGCAAAAGGCGACCCTTCCGAAGGGGCCAACCGCTTATTCCTGAAGACCTTCATGGGTGCCGGCCACTTCAGTTCCTCTGGACGGTATGATTATTTGAAAGATATCGCTTTTGAGTACGCGTTCATTTTGGACACCCTGGGTTTCACCAGGTAAGCGACGAAAATTCAATGCCTCTCGCATCTGTCATCATCCCTCACTGGAACGGCCGTCATCATTTGGACGACTGCCTCAATTCCTTGCGCCGCCAGACGATGTCCGATTTCGAACTGATCCTGGTTGATAACGGCTCAACCGATGGCTCTCAGGAGTATCTGCGCGACAACTTCCCCGAGGTCCGGCTGTTGGAGCTTGGGGAGAACCGAGGGTTCACCGGAGCGTGCAACGCCGGATACGCGGCAGCCGAAGGTGAGTTTGTGCTGCTGTTGAATAATGATACGGAGGTGGTAGAGGATTGGCTGGCCAACATCATCGATGCCTTCCGCCGCAACCCCAGGGTGGGGGTGATCGCCAGCAAGATGCTGCTCTTCGATCAGCGGGACCATTTCCATACTGCTGGCGATTTCTACCGGCTGGACGGCCGCCCCGGCAATCGGGGGATATGGCAAAAAGACCAGGGTCAATATGATCAGGAGGAACTGGTCTTCGGCGCCTGTGGGGGCGCCGCCGCCTATCGCCGGGCCATGACTGAAGAGATCGGTTTCCTCGACGACAGTTTCTATTTTTCTTGTGAGGATGTCGATATTTCCTGGCGGGCGCATTTGGCCGGCTGGGATGTGCTTTACTTGCCCACCGCAGTTGTCTACCACAAGCTGAAAGCTTCCGGCGGCAGCGGAGCGATCAGCAGCTACCATGATGGCCGAAATTTCCTCTATCTTATCTGGAAGAACTATCCCGGCAGCTTGCTGCGCCGCTACTGGCCGGCACTCCTGCGAGCGCAGCTGAAAATCAGCTATGAGGCGCTGCGTGCCTGGCGCGGGGAGGCGGCCCGCGCTCGGCTGAGAGGCCAATTGGCAGGTCTGGTCGGGATTGCCGCTATGCTGCCCAAGCGCCGTCTCATTCAAGCAAACCGGCGCATTGATGATGAAACGTTGACAGCTATTTTGTCTCCGGTTGACGACTCCAATCAGGGCGGGTAACATCTTGGACGGTGTGCCGTCGCAAGCAAGCGATCAACGAACAGCGGACACACCGGTTGAACAGAGATTATGATTGATACCACACCATATTTGAGTCTAGTCATTCCCGCCTACAATGAAGAGAATCGCATCTCAAAGACATTGGAGATTGCTTATAGCTACCTATCTGCCAAGCCCTTTTCCTGGGAAATACTGGTCGTCCTAGATGGGGTATCCGACGGTACCCTGGAAAAAGTGGAAGCGTTTGCTGCCGGCAGGCAGCATATTCGCTGGATTGACCGCAAGGAGAATAGGGGCAAGGGATACACCGTCCGCGAAGGGATGCTGGCAGCAAAAGGGAAGCTCCGATTGTTTGCAGATGCTGACAATTCCACGGATATCTCCCATTTTGACCAGATGAAGCCTTTGTTTGAGAATGGGTACGATGTGGTTATCTGCTCCCGTGACAGCAAGGATGCCAAGGGTGCCCGGCAGGCTGTCCCCCAACCTCGTATGAAGCGGCTGTTGGGTGACGCCGGCAACTTGTTCATCCAGATTGTAGCGGTCCCTGGCATTTGGGATACTCAATGTGGGTTCAAAGCGTTCACTGCTGAAGCTGCCAAGCGCGTCTTTGCGGTCTCCTTGATTGACCGCTGGGGCTTTGATATTGAGGCGCTGGCCTTGGCCCGGCGATTTGGCTACAAGACGGGCATCATCCCCGCCTATTGGATCGACGACGCCGACACCCACGTCAGCATGTGGAATTACCTGGGAACCTTTGGCGAAACGGTCAAAATCCGCTGGTACCTTCTATCAGGACGGTATCGGGAGACCGCGGCACGCTAAATTGGGTCGCCCGCTGAACGGATGATTTCCCAAGAGCGTTGAGAATATTCGGCCTGTCCGCCGCCTCGCCAAGCCTCCGGCACTCCTAATCCTCTATGGCCAATCTTGATTTTGAGAAAGCAGTTCATCTACAGACCAGCCTTGTGCGGATCGCTGGCCTCGATGAAGCCGGCCGCGGGTCAATTGCCGGCCCGGTAGTGGCTGGGGCAGTGATCTTGCCCATTTTGGATCAGGCCCGGCTCGCCAGGTTGGAGAAAGTCAACGACTCCAAGCAGCTTTCCGCCAAGGTCCGTGAATACCTCTACCAGGTCATCATCGACAATGCCACGGCTTACGGCATTGGCATGTGCACCGCCGCTCAAGTCGATGAGATGGGTATCATCCCGGCAACTAAATTGGCGATGATCATTGCTTTGTCCCAACTGGAGCCTGCCGCCGGCTACCTGTTGATTGATGGACGGATCCGGCTGAAGAATATCCCCTTGCCGCAGCAGGCGATTATCCGCGGGGACAGCAAAAGCCTGAGCATCGCCGCCGCTTCCATCCTCGCCAAAGTGACCAGAGACAGGTTCATGGTTGAGCAGGCGCAGCGATACCCGGGCTACGGCTTTGCCAGGCATAAGGGATACGGAACCCGCGCCCATATGACCGCGCTGGAAGCGGCTGGCCCTTCGCCGATTCATCGACGCACGTTTGCCCCTCTGCGCAGAACGCTGCTCTGAATCAAGTCCGGCGCTGTCAAGATCCCAGAGAATGCTCATGACCTATTCATCCTCCAATGCGGCGCCTCAACCGGCTTGTCCCTGGTGGATAGCTCGAATTTCCATGGTCAAATGGGCGGCATCTGGCGGATTTTTGACTGTACTGTTTGTGCCGCTGGCTGCGGGTATAACACGCGCCTCAGGCCAGCTCGATCTTCTTCAGCCTTATAGACCACAGTTTTTGACAATCCAGACGAGAATGATATAATTTTCTTTCGTTGCGTGGGTTGCCCAACCACTGCCCACGCGGCAATTTATTTTTGAGGAAGCTCACACCGGCATCGTGAATGCCGGTTATTTTTGGAGGCAGTTGTGTACGCAATCGTAGAAAGTGGTGGCCGGCAGTACCGCGCCGAAGAAGGGCACAGCTTCAGTGTTGAGAAGTTGCCCTACGAAGTCGGTGAACAGTTTGAATTAAGTAATGTGTTCCTTCTATCCAATAATGGCGAAGTCAAAGTAGGGCAACCTACTGTTGAGGGTGTCACGGTGAAGGCCACTATTGTCGAGCAATATCGCGGCAAGAAGATTTTCGTTTGGAAATACAAATCATCGAAACGCTATCGTCGCCGTCGGGGACATCGTCAAAGCTATACACGCGTGCGTGTTGATGAGATAATTGTTGGCTAAGGAGAGAATGTCATGGCACATAAGAAAGGTGGCGGTTCTACACGCAACGGTCGTGATAGTAATGCCAAACGGTTAGGCGTGAAGCGATTCGGCGGTGAGGTTGTCATTCCTGGCAATATCATTATTCGTCAAAATGGTACAAAATGGCATCCTGGTAATCATGTCCGCCTGGGACGCGACTACACTATTTATTCTCTCATTGAGGGTAAAGTCAAGTTTGAGACCAAGGTTGGCCGCAAGCTGGTTAGTGTCTACCCGGTAGAGAGTTAAGAGACTGCAATCACATGAAAAAAGATATACACCCAAAATGGTATCCTGATGCCAAAGTGCTGGTAAACGGTGAACACGTAATGACCGTTGGCTCCACCAGCCCTGAGCTACGAGTCGAAATCTGGTCTGGCACCCATCCCTTCTACACAGGCACACAACGCCTGGTGGACACGGAAGGGCAGGTCGATCGCTTCCTGAAGCGCTTGCAGCGCCGGGAGCAAATTCAGGCAGAGAAAGTGACCGTAGAAGAGAAGAAATCTTCAGTTTCCCTCTCTGTTGAAGCAATGGAACTGGGCACAAGAGCGACCAAGGCGTTGGTCGCTGCTGAAGTGACAACTGTCGGCGATGTCTTGGCTCTGCTGGAACAAGGCGAAGACGCGCTCATCGCTTTGCCCGGCATCGGCCAAAAGGCGTTGATCGACATCAAGCGATTCTTGCGAGCCGAGGAATTGATTTCCTAATCTCAGTTCTTGAAGAATAAATATGCCAATATAAGGGCAGGTACGTTATCGTATCTGCCCTTATTTGTTACTACCGTTTATAATATCGCCTATAATGGCGTCGAAACTGGATTTCGAACTGCGGTAGCAGACCTTCATGTGGCTTCACGCGGCAAGTTGATGGGATTGACCTGACAGCTTCTTCCTCAACCCTGCCCAAGCCTCATCAGAAAGGAGTGATTGTGAGTCAGTACAGAGGTAGTATAGAGTTAGTTTGCGGCAGCATGTTCAGCGGCAAGACAGAGGAATTGATCCGGCTTACTCGCCGGGCTGTGATTGCCAAGCAGCGAGTACAGGTGTTCAAACCGGCCATTGATACCCGCTATAATGCGGAGAAAGTCACTTCTCATAATGGCCTCGATGTTGAGGCGACGCCGATTGCATCTTCTGAGGAGATCCTTACCGCCGTTGAAGCCGCCACCACTGTGGTCGCTATCGACGAAGTTCAGTTCTTTGATAAGGGCATCGTGGGTGTGTGTGAGACGTTGGCAGAACAGGGGCGGCGGGTCATCTGCGCTGGCCTGGACATGGATTTCCGGGGGGTGCCATTTGGCCCCATGCCCGATCTGATGGCACGCGCTGAGAAGGTAAGAAAACTTCATGCGATTTGCGTGGTCTGCGGCGAAGAAGCCAGCCGAACACAGCGCCTCATCGAGGGTCGCCCTGCGGCAATAGATGATCCGGTGGTGCTAGTTGGAGCGGCCGAAGTCTATGAGGCGCGCTGCCGTCAATGCCATGCGGTATTACCGGCGAACAACGAATCCAAATAGAGAGGATTGTATGAAAGATTTATACGGGGATATCGATCGCGTCTTAATTGACGAGAAGCAGATAGAGGCCCGAACAAGGGAACTATCCCGGCAGATCGAGGCAGATTATGAAGATACCGAGGATCTACTGCTCATATGTGTCTTGAAGGGCGGCTATGTCTTCTTGTCTGATTTGAGCCGGGCGTTAGCCAGACCCCATGATATTGATTTCATGGGTGTTTCCAGCTACGGTGCCGGTACCCAGAGCAGCGGTGCTGTTCAGATTATCATGGACTTGAAACAGCCGATTGCTGGACGCAACGTGCTCATCGTTGAGGACATTGTGGATAGCGGTCGGACGCTGGACTACATGCTGCGCAATTTGCAGGCCCGCTCTCCAGGTTCACTTCGTATCTGCACCCTGCTGAGCAAGCCGGCTCGACGAGAGGTAGAAGTCCCGATTGACTACACCGGGTTCGAGATTCCTGATGAGTTTGTCGTGGGCTATGGCCTTGACTTCGACGAGCTCTATCGCAATCTGCCGTTTATCGCGGTAATGAAACCAGCCGTATTTGCTCACCTGACCAACGGGGACTAATGTGACCACTGACCTGACCCCCTATGCCGGGCGCTGGGTCGCATTAGTCGGGGATCTAGTTGCCGGCACGGGGAACACGGCTGAAGCGGCATACCAGCTTGCCAGCCGTAACCGCCCCAAAGAGCGGGTGCGACTTCGATTTGTGGAGTCCGATAAGGGAGAGCTGCTGCCTCTCTCGCCGCTGCTAGACCAGCTGCGACCGCTCTTTGTGGATGAGCAGCTGCCCATTTATTTAGTTGGTGGGGCGGTGCGTGACGCCGTGTTGGGTCGAGTCAGCCACGATCTCGATTTTGTCCTCCGCCAGAAAGCGATTAAGGCTGCATTCGACGTCGCCAATGCCCTCAAGGTCCCCGCGTATGTGTTGGACCAAGAACGAGACACCGGGCGCGTTGTCCTGGCAGAAGCCAACACGACCCTCGACTTCGCCCGATTCCGCGGAGTTGACCTGGACGCGGACCTTCGTGATCGGGACTTCACTATCAACGCCATGGCGCTGCCTGCCACAGCCCGCCAGTTTGACAGCATTATCGACCCTTGCGGCGGCCTAAATGATCTGGCCTTGCGCCAGATTCGGCAGACCAACCCTCACGCTGTTTCCAGCGATCCGGTCAGAGCTCTGCGGGCGATCCGGCTGGCGCTGACCCTCGATTTCACCCTTACCGATGAAACTACGGACGCTGTCGCCAGCGCCGCCGCTCAGTTGGGCGATGTTTCCAGTGAAAGGGTGCGCGATGAGCTGGTCAAGCTGCTCCGCTCCCGGGCTCCTCACACGGCAGTTGCCGAAATGAACCGTCTGGGACTGCTGGCCGTGACGCTGCCGGATGTGGCGGCGTTAGCTGGTACGCCGCAATCAGCAGCTCATCATCCATCGGCGCTGGATCACACGATTTCAGCTTTGGGCTGGCTGCTCCAGATTGAGAATGCCTTACAGCCGGTGACAGAATTGGATGGGTCATTTCTCTTAAAAGCCAGGAACGCGCTTGCCCCGTTCGCCGCCCAGCTGGATGCCTATATGGAGCGAGAAATCGACGGCGGGATCGACGGCCGTACGCTGCTGCGCTTCGCGGCATTGCTGCATGATGTGGGCAAGCTGCGCACACAAGTGGAGGATGCTGAAGGGCATATCCAGTTTCCTGGCCACGAGAAAGTAGGCGCCGCAATGGCGGCCCAGCAGATGCGCGATCTGTGCTTCAGCAAGCAGGCTGTTGTCGGTATAAGCCGAGTAGTGAGCAACCACCTCCGCCCGCTGCTGATCGCCAAGGAGCATTTTTCGGCTGAAGGTACACATGTTCCTATCAGCCGCCGCACTATCTATCGATATTTTCGTGACAGTAAGTCGGCTGGACTGGACATCGGACTGCTGTCGCTGGCCTATTATCTCTCAACGCATGACGGCCCCGGCGAGCTTCACCGTTGGGAGTATTTGGTCGATCTGGTGGCAGAATTGTTCCGGCACTACTTCAATCATCATTCGCAGACAATCGCCCCGCAGCCGCTGTTCAATGGACGGGAGTTGATGGAGCTCCTGGATCTGAAGCCTGGCCCGAGAGTCGGGGCCATACTGAGTTTCGTTGAGGAAGGACAAGCCGCCGGGGAAATTAACAGCGTGGAAGAAGCGATAGCCGCGGCCCAGCAGGCGATGGCGAAGTTCGGATCATGACCCTCTGCTGACCGCAGTCCGCGCCCGGCTTTCATGTGAAACAAAAACGGAGCACTCTTAAGAGTGCTCCGTTTCATTATCACCTGATTAGCCGCCGTTGGTAACTTGCGACCAACCGCAGCGGGTATTGGCATTAGCCGCAGCCGCAGCCGCCACCAGAAGAGGCGGGGGCAGCTGAACTGCCATCTTTCGCCTTGAAAGAAGAGCCGCAGCCACAGGCTGAAGCGGCATTGGGGTTGTCAATTTTGAAACCGCCGCCCATGATGCTGTCCTCATAGTCAACAGTAGCTGAACTCAAGTACATCATGCTGGTGGGATCGACGAAGACCTTGATCCCGTCTTTTTCGATCACATGGTCGTAGGGACGCGGTTCTGCTTCCAGGGCCATGCCGTACTGCATGCCGGAGCAGCCGCCGCCAGCGACAAATACGCGCAGTCCGTGATCAGGTACCTGCTTCTGAACGAGCAAATCGCGAACCACAGCAACAGCTGCATCGGTAATCTGAATGGTCTCAGTCTGTTCTAGAACGGTCATTATCAGTCATCCTTAACTCATAAATTTAGTACACTTCGCTTTGTGGACAGAAGTCCACTTAGATTTTAGCAAAGTTGGGGTATTGCGTCAATTCGAATGAAAAGCTTCTAAGGATCAGCCGTGATGATCGTTGAGGTCATCAGAAATAATGAGTGGGAGATCGAGCCAGTGTGGTAAAATCGGGGCAGCTCACGAGGTATTTATATGAAACCACTAATTGGCACTGATCTGAAGAGGTTCTTACGGGATTATAAGCGGCAGCATCCGCCGGAGAGGAAATTGGCGGCGCTGCTGCAGAGCGTCGAATATCCGGTTAATGTCGGTTCGATATTCCGCCTAGCCGACGGCGCAGGCATGTCAGAGCTGATCCTAACCGGAATTACTCCCACGCCTCCTCATCCGACCATTGATAAGGTGGGCCGTTTCAAGAGCCAGCGAGTGCCCTGGCACTACGAAAAAGATCCGGTTGCGGCAGTCAATCAGCTTAAAGCGGAAGGGTATCATGTAGTGGCGGTGGAACTGTCAGATACCGCCGTACCCTACCACCAATACCAATATCCCAAGAATACCTGTCTGGTTGTCGGTCATGAGGACCACGGCGTCACCAAAGCGACACTAGCCGTCTGTGACGGTGCCGTGTTCCTGCCGATGTACGGTAAAGGACAGTCACTTAACGTCCACATCGCCTTGAGTATCGTCAGCTACCACGTCCTCCACAGCGGGGACTGAGGGTTCAGGGGTGGGGGGCTCGACTGGGGGCGTTGGTGCTGGCGCTGGCCTCTTGCCGAACGCCCTCTTTATTTGACATAATGCGACTATCGCCGCTTCACTGATCTCCGCATCGTCATTAGCCGCGGCTGTCTTCAGCGCGGGCACCGCTCTACGGTCTCCAAGTTGGCCAATAGAGAGGGCTGCCAGTACCCGGGGTGGGGTTTCCGAAGACTCCGACAGAATGCGGGCAAGGTAGGGGGCCATGCTGCGGTCGGAAGGAACGTCTTCCCCGGTGTTCTTGGCGTAATCAAACAGCCATCGCTGCCTACCAATAGGCGGCGGCAGCCAGGGGGACGGAAAAGCCCGCGACTTAATTTTGTCTAGGGCGCCAGTTGCCGCCGCGGTCACCAGCCATTCACTGTCTCGCTCCATATCTTTCAAAATGGGAGCGACCCACTCTTCGTCCAGCAGTGCCAGGCCGTGGGCTGATGCCCGGCGGACTCGCAGATCGTCATCTTCCGCCGCTTCCTTCAAAATAGCGGCGCCCTCGCTGCCGAGATAGGCAAACCCTTCTGCGGCGATGCGGCCCATCTCGTCGTCGCCGCGTACCAGTGCCAATAACAGGGGGCGTTCTGCTTTTGGATGAGCGCTCCATGCCAATGCTTCAACCGCGGCCTGCCGGACAAGTTCATTGTCGTCGGACAGCATCTTTGTGAGCACGCCGATGATATCGTCGTCAATCAGATGTGAAAGCGCTGAAGTGCCCGTCAATCGCAAGATCGGGTCAGAGCGTTCCAGGAGCTGGGTGAGAAAGGTTACCACACCAGCCTCCTTAGTATGTGCCAGGGCAACGGCTGCCCGTAAGCGGACAACCTGGTTGCTGTTTGGCTGCCGGGCGATCTTCCCCAGCTGGATCATCGTTTGCCGGCGCCAGTTCCCACTGTCTGGTGCTTCTGCAACCCAGCTGGCCACCTGGAACAGTTGGTCATCCAGCACACTCTGCCCATTGGTGGACAGCAGCGAATTAGCCAGCTCAGCGGCTCCTGCCAGGCTGGTGTAATATCGCAGGATGTCTTGCCAGCCAGGATCATTGAGCTGGCGTATCGCCGTGTCGCTCAGACCATGCTGAGCCATATGCCCGGCTGCTAGATAATCGCGCCAGTTCTTACTGATGAAGCCGAGGCTGCCGTCACCCCACTTGGTGAACATCCCGTTCTTGTTGAGCGACTTCGCCAGCCGGCTAATGTCTGCCCGTTCACTGGACTGAAATTCGGCAGCCGTTTCTTTGATGGCGGCAGAGATCTCATCCTGAGACAGGCTCAGCTTTTCGTCATGAACGATGGTGAAAGCCAATCTCTGCCATAAGGCCAGGATCATAGGATCTGGGATGAGCTGTTCCTGGTCTGTTTCTCCGTTCTTCACATTCTCATTTGGGTGACAGAAAAGCCGCAACCCTTCGGCCATGAGATCAACTAATCGCTTCGGCTGCGGCGGCGTCTCTTCTTCCTCCGCTTCCAGACCAGCCGTCGCCAGCCACAACCGCACACTGTTTTCGAAGGCTGATTGGTGGGGCGCCCAGTACACGCTTCGTTGCGGTTCTGACGCATGCGCTGCTGACTCCTTCCAGGCGGCTGCCAGCTGTTCCATCTGCCGTGCCCGCCAGGGCCGCAGGCCGGTAACCGTGAAGCCAAGATCGAGTAAGGGGCCGTAGCCGCTAGTTGGCATTGCCACCACCACCCGTATATCTGGAGATAATTCAAGCAGCTGCGTAAGCCAATCCAATGCTAATTGGTGTTGACTTGCCGGCAGTTCATCCCAGCCGTCCAGCAGCAGCACAATCTTGCCAGAAGCGAGTTTCTCTTGCAGCAATCCCTTGATACCGGGCGCCGTCATTGGGCCGCTCCGTTGATGAATGGCTTGAATTAACTGCTCAGCAGCGCTCAGTACTTCTACTGCGGCGTCTGGATCTTCCGGATCTGGCTCCGGGGGAGGTTTCAGATGGAGTTCTGCGAGATGTACAAAAAGCGGGGTAAAGGCACGAAGCGCGGCGTCGGGGCTGTCGTCAGCTGCCGTGGCGCAGAAATAGGCACAATACGCCAATAAGGTCGTTTTACCGGCGCCCATCGGTGCCGCGACGACAGTGCGCTGCCCATGGATCAGCAGGTCACGGAGTCCAATCGTCGGCGGTTCCGGGGTGGCGATGCCGGCAGCCAGCTCTGGCCAAAGATTGCTGATCTGCTCAGCCCCCCAATCAATGGCCCGAGAGAGATTGATCTCCCCCTGTGGGACGCTGATGCGCGGCTGTACGAAGAGCTGCTGCAGCGGCGCCCAGGATTTTCCCAAATGGTGCTTCTGAATGTTGTTGGCGATCTCTTCACGAAAGCGAACCTCGGTCTTTGACTGAACCCAGGCAAGCTTCCGTCGAACCCAGGCGGCAGCCTTCTGGTATCGGAATAGCGCTTTGGGCCAGGCCCAATGAAATAGGGCCGCTGCCAGAATGCCCAAAAACACGCCGATGAGCAGCGAACGAATTTCAAGCTTCCATCCCGGACCAAATTGCAGCAGAATTGAAAGAGACACTGGACCACCTGCGTTTTTCCAATTTGACACCTTACGATTATATCATGGGAAATTGATCCCGAAAGGGCATCATTGTTCATGGGAATTCATCGCGCTGTGTACAGCGTCGATTGGGCGCTGGTGGCAGTTCGCGGCTGCGGTTTGCGCGGCTATAACCGGTGACAGGAGTCGCGGTCGATCCGCCGACTGCGAACTACCATCTAGTTATCCAGAACCGGCACAGTTGAAACATCGAAAAGCGCTCATCGCCACAGGCTGTATGGGTCCCTCAATTGCCTCTCGCTGCCTGGCACGGCTGCCGCTCTAGTCGGGTGTCTGGGGGAAATCTCAATTCTGCCGCAGGTCACTCGTGAATGATCGGGAATAGAAGTGGCGACAACAGCGCCGGCGCCGACAAGCACATCGGTACCAATGCTGATATCCCCTATCAGGATCACCCCAGTGCCCAGCAGCACCCGATCTCCTATCCGCGGCCTGCCGGGCACTGCCTTCTTGAAGCCGTTCCAGGCGATCGACACCTGGTGGTAGATTGTGCAAAATTCGCCGATGTCGGCGGTGCCGGCAATCACAATATTTTGCGGGTGGGGCAGTCTGACCCCTCTACCAATATGGGCCGAGCCGGGAATGGTTGATTGACATAACGCACTTTGAAAGATGGAACCACAGCCGCGTACTAGAAACCAGAGCAGCAATCCTCCTCTGCCATCTGTCCTGCGGTACCAGCTGTAGACGAGCTGTTCCAGCCGGTACTCCGTCAAGAGGAGCTGAGCCCGAATACAATCCCAGCTGGCGCCGCGGTTGACCCGCAGATCCCACTGTAGATTTGACCAGATTGTGCGGAATCCTGGTGCCCGCCAGGGGCGGGAGTTATCATTCATTAGGCACTCTCAAATGCAGGCTGCGGTACGGCTTTGCCTCCCCGGCCCGGAAAAGGAGAAGCTCCAGCTGCGGCATCCCATCAGCGGTCATCGCCGGCAGTTGGACGTTTACTGCCTGCTCCCATGTGTGAAGATAGTTGACATAACCCAAATCTGCCGACCACAGCGGAACATCAGCCATCCGCGCTTCAATCCGATAATCAGCTGGCGACTGTTCTTTATTGATGATGCCGATAGTCAGCCGCACGCTCTCCTGCTGAGGTTCAAGCGAGGCTGAGTCTGGGATAAGCCGGTAGTCATCCAGGAGATAGAATTCTGTGTACCTTTCCATCTCCGGAGACGATCTGGGGAAATGCTCTCCAATGGTGACCGTTATGAGCATCATGCCCATCGCTGCCAGCAAGGGAAACCTATACCAGGAAACAACCCATCGGGACCTAGGCGGACCGACCGGCAGCTGAGTTTGAAGCCGTCGCTCAGTGGGCCAGTTCCGAACCAAGGCCGCGGCCGCAAAGCCGATGCAGCAGCTGGCGAGCACGGTCAAAAAACCAATCAAGTGAAAGCCAGATGCTGTCTTGGTTAGGAGTGTACCTATGATGATTGAGATGGCCATCCCCAAGCCGCCGGCAGCGCCTATGTCTTGCCCGAGGTCCCGCTGAGGTTCCCAGGGAAAGAGAGCCAGCGCACAAAGATGTCCCGGAAGAAGCAGAGTTACTGCTCCGGTCAAGATAATACGGACCAGTACCAGAAGTTCGGCTGCCAAAAGAACACCACTAGTTATGGGCGTGTCAAGATGAAGGACTCGCCATTGCTGTAAACCAGCGAAAAACCCGGCTCTCTCACTATCCTATCGACTTCTGCTCGCGTGCGGCATTCGACACGTTCGCTGAAAGGACCGGCTGGCCCAGGTTGATGCACCATCAGCAGCTGCCAATCTCCCCCGTCCAGCTTATTGTTGTCGTCAGCATATCCGTTGAAAAGGGCGTTCCTAAAGCTGGTCCAGCCAAACAGCCGCAAGCTGGTATCCCTGGTAATTCGATCCGAAGCTGAAACTGACTGTTTAGGGGCGTGGAGCCAGGCGAACGCCAGCATGTCGGCCTGAAACGAGCTCATCACTGTATGGAAATAGAGCACCGGTTCACCATCTTCCATCGTCGATGACACGCGTTCCGCCTTTGAGACCGCTGGCTGATATGGGAAGATCTGCAGCAGAGAAATTAAGAGAAAACCGCAGATTACAACAGCCCACTCGATGCGGCTCCGCAGCCGCAGTTGCCATAGGGCCAAGCCGGCGAAGAAGGGGCTCATCAAAACCGCGTATCCTATCAATCGGAAATACTCAAGATTGCCAAAGCCGATCAGAAGCTGACCTGCTAGAATGAGAATCAGAGAGATCTCGGCGGCCGCTATCACCAGCAACGAGGTTTTGAACCCCGGGCTGATTTCATCCCTCTTCTTCCATAGTATCAATGCCCCAATCGCGGAGAGCAGCAACAATACTATGGTGCTGCCGTGCATCAAGAACATGGTCCACAGCCTATCGATTGTTGGTAGGTCAAAGAGCCGGCTGGGGACCGGCAGTTTGGCTGATGCCCCGCCGTGGGCTGCTGCTTCCAATTGCTCAAAAGCGGTGGTGAACAGTTCGTGGGCTTGAAACAACCACCAACCCCCTATCAATAATAGAAGCAGCGCCAGGAACTGCCCGCCGCCAAAGACAACCCCCACTCTGACCTGTGACTTGAAGAGAGCCAGGATGATAGGCAGCAGCAGGAAGGTTGACATCAACACTGCCGCGGCAGTCAAAGAGGATATGGCATGGCCAAAAAGCAGGCTGGCAATCATAGTCACCAGGCCTATGGAGAAGGGCAAACGCAGTTTGCGCGGCCCAAATTCCCTTAACAAAAACCACGCCATTACCAAGAAGAACAGCAAGCTTCCAAAAGGGGAGCCTTGTATCAGCAGGAAGTAAGGATCAAAGACCAAGGCGGCGGCCAGGACGATCTGACCCCTTAATCCATCGTCCATATCGAACTGCCGGCAAAACCAGTAGACGAAAAAAGGGAACAGCCCCAACAACAGCGGAAAGCCGTACTTGGCTGCTTGTTCCGCCGAACTGCCGCTGAGCATCGCCAAACCGGCCAGGACCGTATGCAAGCCTGGTACGTCCGTATACGCCGTACCAGGAGGCGGAAAGCCGGAAGTGATCAGTTGTCCGATGCTGGCAATGTGGACCGCCTGATCAATGCTGGTGCCGTAAGCAAATTCGTACTTGAGACCTGGTATCCAGCGCAGCACGGTGACGAACAAAGCCGCCCAAACTGCTCGCGGCCCGGAGCTCATCTCCTTCGCCATGAGGAAGGCAAAGGCGAGTGTAAACAACAGCACTGGGGCCACCACCCCTTCTAAAACCCAGCTGTCCTGGCAGGATCGGCGCTGCCATAGGGCGGTGATGACCAACAGCCAACATGCGACCAGAAAGGTCCATTCACGCCAGCGGCGGTGGTTTTTGCTGCTCAGCAAACCAGCTCTCATCATCAAATGCGGCCATCAGGCGGGTACTGAACGGGGAATGCGTCGGCTCAAGTAATCGACAAGCGCGACTGCCGAAACGAATAGCTGGGCGGCAAGCCAGCCGAAGCCGTTGGCCGCAATACCCATCTCCGGCAGTCCGAAATAGGCAGTTGTGAGTGTAATCACCGCGATCGCCAGACCAAGCAGGACGAGTTGGCGCAGCCGTTCTTTCAGCCTCAGCAGGGTGATGTAGAGGGAACTGACGAATGCA
>JAHEEY010000030.1:0-13283 GCA_024640485.1 Chloroflexota bacterium
ACAGCACGCCGTTCCTGGCGCCGTTGCTGATGGCGCTGATGATACTCACCGGGGTGCTGATAACCAGCGCGCAGGGGCAGGCGACGACCAGCAGCGCCAGGGCCCGATACAGCCAGCCTTGGGTGCCGGCATCACTGTTCCAGAACGGCTGCCCCCAAAAAAGCGGGGGAATGGCTGCTACCATAAATGCCAGCAGCACCACTGCCGGCGTGTAGTAGCGGGCGAACCGGTCGACAAATCGTTGGGCCGGGGCCCGCTTCTCTTGAGCCTCTTCCACCATGCGGATCAGCCTGCTGATGGTGTTGTCCGCCGCCAGATGAGTGACTTCGATTTCTAGAGCGCCCTGGCCGTTGATGGCGCTGGCGAATACGGTGTCGCCCTGCGCTTTTGGGATCAATCTGCTTTCGCCGGTAATGGGCGCCTGGTCGACGGAGGAGATGCCGCTGACGATCCTGCCGTCCATGGGGATGCGCTCCCCGGGCTTGACCACAATCCGTTCGCCAACTTTCAAGTCGCTGACTTCCACCCGGTGTTCTTCCAGCCCGCAGAAGGGGCAAGGGCCGCCGGTGTACCCATCCTGCCCCAAGTGTCCGGCACAATCGAGACAGGGGCGGAGGACCGTCGCCTGGTTGGGGGCCACGTCCATCAAGCCGCGAATGGCGTCTCTGGCTTTGGCCGCGGTGAACCCTTCCAGCGCTTCGCCCAGCGCGAACAGCACCATCACCAGCCCGGCCTCGCTGTAGGCGCCGATGATCACCGCGCCGATGGCGGCGATGCTCATTAACACGTTGATGTTGATATCGTGGTTTATCTTGACCGCTTTCCAGGCGCTGACGCCGATGGGATAGCCAGCCACCAGCATGGCGGCGACCGAGGCGAGGTCCAGCAACGGGTGTTCCAGCCCCAGCATGGGCAGCAGCTCATTGAACAGCAGTCCCGGCAGGACCAGCAGCGCCCCTAATAGTGCCAATCGGGTGTTGGACCGGCTCCACATGAACCGGAGGAAGCTGCCGGCTTCATCGCTGCTGCCATCAGCCAGCTCAGCCGGATCGCCGACATCATAACCCAGCTCACGCACTCGAGCGATGATGGTATCGGCGGGGATATTGCCGCTGACTCTCAGCACCTCAGTAGTGAAGCTGATCATACTGGTCTCGACGCCGTCCAGTTTGCCCACCCCTATCTCAACGTTGGTGGCGCAGGCGGCGCAATCCATACCGGTAACTCGAAAAACCTGTTCGCTTGTGCCCGTCATCTGTTGCTCCATAGGATCATCTCAGTGGCGCTATTCTACACCTTCAACCCGACTTGAAGGTCAAGGGAAAGCGAAATATCTTTGTATTGGGCAGAGGTGAGTAAGGTGGTGCCGGCGGCTGATGAGGTCAAGAGGACGGGGGAAGTTTGGTTTCCTGTTCCAGGGCCAGGAATAAACGGGCGAAGATGAACGCATTCGGCCCCTTGGCCACCAGAACAAATCCTTCATCGTTGTAAATCAGCTCCGGAAGGGGATAAGAAGCGTGGGCTTCACATCCCGCCTCCAATTGAGCCAGTTCCTCAACCGCCTGGGCCACTTTGGGATCATCGGTGACGATGAGAATGTGATACCCATCCCCTTCCTGCCATATATGGACATGCTGCCCCCGAAGCTTTGCCAGGATCTGCTGTCCCGATTCGCTGGTCAGCAGGCAGCTGCCTTCCCGCATCAGGCGCTGCAGCATGCTGTCGGCGGAGGGTTGGATCAAGGGGTTGGCGCACACTCTGTCCAGCATCTGGGTGAATGAAGAGCCGGCAGCGGCTGAATCATCTTGATTGTGTAGATCCCGCAGGAACAGCTCCAATTCGTGCTGAAGTGTGAGCAGTTCTGTGATCCGTTTCTCCAGGGCCAGATAGCGGCTTTCGGCCGTTTGCAGAACACTGGCATCGCTGAGATTTCCATCTTCCCAGGCATTCAGCAGGGTGGCTACATCGGATAGGGAAAAGCCCAGCCGCTGGGCCCGTTGAATCAAGCGGAGGCGGTCCTCAGCTTCCGGCGCGTACAGCCGGTAGCCGGCTTCTGACCGGTCTGCCGGGGCCAGTAGTCCTTCCTGTTCATAGTAGCGTAAGGTCGAGGTCCTGACCCCCGCTTTCTTGGCGAGCTGTCCGATAGTTAACATGACGGAAGCAAGTTTAGACCGCGGCTGGATCACTGTCAAATCCGCGGGCGGCGGCGGGACGCTTTAGGCCAGATGCGCTTTGATCGACCTGGCGACTTCAATGGGAATGCCAGGTACAGAGCCGATTTCCTCTTCGGTCGCTTTGCGCAGGTCGTCTATTGAGCCAAAGTGGCTCAGCAGGATCTTACGTCGCTTCGGGCCGATGCCGGGCACGCTGTCCAAAACTGAAGCGACCCCGACTTTTGCCCGACGTTTGCGATGCCCCTCATTGGCGAATCGATGGGATTCATCCCGCACCCGCTGCACCAGATAAAGTCCTTCGGAGCGGCGCGAGAGCATCACCGGATCCGGTTGATTGGGCAGAAAAATCTCCTCCTCCCGCTTGGCCAAACCGGCGACCGGGACTTCATCACTCAGATCGAATTGGTCCAGTACCTCCATGGCCATGCCCAACTGCCCTTTGCCGCCGTCAATCAATAGGAGGTCAGGCAGCAGCGACCAGGCCGTTTCCTTCTTCACCCTGCCGATTTCGCTGGGATCATGCAGCTCGCCAGCCATGGAGTCCTTATACCGTTGGAAGCGGCGGGTCAGGACTTCTTTCATGGCCCCGTAGTCGTCATTGCCAACGGTCTTCACGTTGAACCGGCGGTAATCCCCTTTCTTGGGCGCTCCCTGAACGAAGACCACCATGGAGCCGACGGTCTGCTTCCCCTGGGTGTGGCTGATGTCATACCCTTCGATGCGGGCCGGCGGCGTGGGTAGATTCAGCTTCTCCTGCAGTTCGGACATGGCGGTGACATGTTTAGAGCGGTCGGCAGCCCACTGCTGCCGCAGGGTAGCCAGCGTGTCGGACGCGTTCATGGTGGCCATTTCCACCAGCTGTTTCTTCTTGCCCCGGCGAGGGACCTGCAGGGTAACCTTAGTGCTCCGTTTCTGCTTCAGCCACTGCTCAATGACCAGCGCCTCTTCAATTTCATGAGGCAGCAGCACTTCCTTGGGGATGTGGGCGGCCTCATCATAGAATTGGGTCAAGAAATCCTGCAGCACTGTTTCGTTTGACTCCCCTTCGGTCCCTTCCAGCAGAAAATATTCCCGTCCGATCAGCTTGCCGTGGCGGATGAAGAAGATCTGAACGCAGGCATCTCCTTTCTCCCGGGCAAAGGCGATCACATCTTGATCGGTATTGGCAGCCGCGATTACCTTCTGCTTGGCGACCACCTGGCCTATCGCTTTAAGCTGATCCCGGTACTCGGCAGCCCGTTCGTACTGCAGATTTTCGGCCGCCTGGCCCATCTTCTCCTGGATCTGCTTGACGATATGCTCAGAGCGGCCGTTGAGGAAATCCATCAGCTCCTTGATCATCGCCCGGTAGCCGGCCTTGTTCACCGCGCCGATGCAGGGGCCGTTGCACAGCTTGATGTCGTAGTAGAGACATGCCCGGTCATCATGACCGGTGATGGTGCGGTCGCAGGTCAGGTAGGGGAAGATCTTGCGCAGCATGTCGAGGGTCTGATGGACCGCCCAGATAGAGGTGTACGGCCCAAAATAGCGGGAACCATCCCGATCCATGCGGCGGGTCACCGTCACCTTGGGGAACGGCTGGTGCCAATGAACCTTGATGTAGGGGTACCGCTTGTCATCTTTGAGCTGGACGTTGAACTGCGGGCGGTGCTTCTTGATCAGCGTCATTTCCAGCAGCAGCGCTTCCAACTCGGAATCAGTGGTGATGATCTCGATGTCGGTGATCTGCCGGCGCATGCGCTGCACCTTGGTCGAGTCGACGCTGTTGCGGAAGTAGGAATGAACCCGGCTGCGTAGATTGATCGCTTTGCCGATATAGATGATCCGGCCGTCTTTGTCTTTGTGCAGATAGACGCCGGCCCGGGTGGGCAGATTCTTCAGGATTTCCTGGATGTTCTCTGGAGGCGTGTAACTCATGGAAGGTATTATAACCACAACCCGCCAAGGACGTGAGATTCTAATCTCTTGCCGATACCGGCAGGCACCAGTCGCTCCCTTGTGAGAATGGGGCTGAATTCGTTACAATCAATGTCATCTCGAAGTGGAGCGGCGACTTTGTTGGCGCCGGCCGATCAGGTGGGCCGGGGAAATGGAGGTGGCTTTTGCAGACGGCAGCCGTGAGAATACCAGGCCGGATTGAAAATATCTTGAGTTGGAAGGAGCAGGGCGGAGGGATCGCCGCGGTATTTCCCATTCACTACCCGCGGGAACTTCTGCGGGCCTTTGGCTATCTGCCGGTAGAGGTCTGGGGGCCGCCTGTAGTCGAGTCGGTCAGCAGCGCTGCCCATGTGCAACCTTACGTTTGCAGCATTGTTCGCAATGGGCTCTCCTTCTTGCAGAGCGGCGGGCTTGAGCTGGCGGATATTCTCCTGGTACCCCATGCCTGTGACTCTCTGCAAGGGTTGGGCAGCCTGCTGCTCGATTTTATTCACCCTCGCCAGCCCACTCTGACCCTTTATCTTCCCCGAGGCAGGCGTGAGAGCGACCTATCATTTCTAGCCCAGGAACTCCATGCGCTCTATCGGCGTTTGGCTGAGATACATGGGGATTCGCCAACAGAACCAGAGCTGATGTCCAGCATCCGGCGCGAGGAAGCAGCTGACGCTTCTTTGGCCCAACTTCACCGGCAGCGTTCCCGCTTACCTTTGTCAGATCTCGCCTTCTACCAGCTGATCCGCAGCCGCGAGTATCTGCCGGCGGAGCGATTCAGCCAGCTGGCCAGTGAGGCGCTGGATCAAGCCGGGCCAATCACGGAACGGGGAATTCCGCTGCTGCTCTCCGGTATCGTGCCGGAGCCAATGGCATTGTTGAACCTGATTCCGGAGCTGGGCGGCTGGGTGGCGGCCGATGATCTGGCCAGCTGCGGCCGGCGGCTCTACCCTGCGGGTACCAGCCAGGATCCCTTCCTTCGAATGGCGGAGCGGATCATCCATGCCCCCCCGGACCCAACCCGGGGCAGCAGCATTGAGTCGCGGCACCAGCATTTGCTGAGCTTGGCGGCGGAGAGCGGCGCCCGCGGGGTTGTCTTCCATGATGTCAAATTCTGTGAGCCGGAACTATTCGATCTGCCGGATCTTCGCCGGCAGCTGGCGGAGAGCGGGCTCCCTTCACTGCTGCTGGAGGTAGACCTCAACGATCCCCTTTCTCACCAGCTGCACACCCGGCTGCAGGCATTCCTGGAGATGATCGTATGAACATTGGCAAGGAGCTGAACTATCAATGGCAGGTCAATGTCCTGGGGCGCTCGGCTCTGCGCCTCAACCGGATCCTCATGGCTCGAAAGGCCGGTAAGGGCCAGCTGGGCAAGAGCCGGCTGCTGACCCCTCCACTGAATACCTCTATCTGGACCAAGGAGCTGATCGGGCAGCACTATTTGAGGGGGCGGTACGCCAACAGCCACGGCAAAGTGGCCTGGGTCACTTCCGGCGCCCCGATAGAATTCCTCAAGGCGCTTGATTTCTACCTGCTTTATCCTGAGAATCACGGCGCCCTCTGCGGCGCCGCTCGGGCGGCGGAAGGGCTCTCGATTGAAGCGGAAAAGGCTGGCTACTCCCGCGACATCTGCTCCTATGCCCGTACCGATATCGGGGCGATGCTCAGCGGCAAGACCCCGGTGGGCAGGCTGCCCAAGCCGGATCTGCTGCTGGCCTGTACCAATATCTGCCAGACGGTCCTCCATTGGTACCGGGTGCTGGCCCATCATTTTCAAGTGCCCTTGATCCTGATAGATACGCCGTTTATCTACACCGAGATGACCGATCATGCGGTAGCGTTTGTCAAAGCGCAGTTAGAAGAGGCGATCATCGTCGCCGAGAAGGTCGCCGGTAAGCCGCTGGACCCGCGCCGGTTCAAAGAGGTCACTCGTCTCAGCATGTTGGCCTCGGAACTTTGGCTGGAACTGCTGCGGCGCAACCGGCACCGTCCGGCGCCGATCTCCGTTTTTGATCAATTCACCCAGATGGCCCCGATTGTGGAGATGCGCGGCGAAGCCAGCACGGTTGATCTGTATGCGGCGATGCTGAAAGAGGTAGATCAGCGCATTGAGCAGGGTATTGGCGTGGTCCCAGAGGAGCGGCTCCGGCTGCTTTGGGACAATTTGCCGGTCTGGTACCGGCTGCGCTATCTGGCTGAATTTCTAGGCGCCCATGGGGCGGTTATCGTCGCTTCGACCTATACCAACGCCTGGGCGGAACTGGGACCGCAGATGGATCCGGAACACCCCATGGAATCCATGGCCCGCACCTATATGTACCCGATTCTCAATCGGGGTACAGGCGAGAAGCTGGCTACCATGCGTCAGATGATCCAGGATTACCATCTGGACGGCGCCATTCTTCACTCTGACCGATCCTGCAAGCCATACTCAGTCGGCCAGATGGATCAGCGGGACCGGCTGATGCGCCAAGATGATCTGCCGGCCCTGCTGCTGGAAGCCGATCACAACGACCCCAGAAGCTACTCCGAGGAGCAGGTTGCCAACCGGTTGACCGCGTTTATGGAAATGTTGGAGGCAGCGTGATGGCCAAGATCGAGGCTCTAGGCGTTGACGTAGGTTCTACTACCGTCAAGATGGTGGCGGTCAATGACCATGGGGAGATGGTCTGGCATATGTTGGAAGAAGCGGATCCGCGGGCGGCTGATCAGGTGAGCCGATTCCTGGCGGAAGCAGCCCGCCGCTTCGGTTCGTTAAATGGCGTGCCCCTGGTAGCCACCGGCTACGGCAGGAAGTTGGTGCAGCAAGCGGCGCGCCAGGTGACCGAGATCAGCTGCCATGCTATGGGGATTTACGCGGAGCTGGGCCATGGCGGTACGTTGGTGGATATCGGCGGCCAGGACAGCAAGGCGATCCGGATCAGCGACAGCGGCAAGGTGATCGATTTTGCCATGAACGATAAATGCGCTGCCGGAACGGGCCGTTTTCTGGAAAATACTGCCGGGCGGCTGCGGGTCCCGTTGCAGGAGATGGGGCAGGATGCCTTGTCTTCCGCGGATGAGGTGCCTATTTCCAGTACCTGTACCGTTTTCGCGGAATCGGAAGTGATCTCGCTCATCGCCCAAGGCATTCCAGTGCCGGCGATTCTCAAAGGGCTGCACCGCTCCCTGGTGAAACGAGTAGCGGCAATGATCAGTTCGGTCGGGCTGACCGCGCCGTTGATGCTCTCAGGTGGGGTGGTGAAGAACCCGGCAATACGGGCAATGCTCGCAGAAGAGACCGGCAGCGCGGTGACCCTTCCGGATCACCCTCAACTGATGGGTGCCTATGGGGCGGCGCTGTATGCGCTGCGCATTGCGGAGTGAGGCTGATCAAAAAAGTGCTGCCAACCAGGAAGCACGGCGGCTTCCCAGTTGACAGCACTCCGAATCACTTCTGAGGCAGCGTCTAGACGGGTGTTGGCCGGTCCAGACGCGGGTCGCTAATCCTGCTGGTCTCTGTCCCGATCGCGAGCGAAGCCGCCGAACATCTGCCGGGCAATGGAGGGGGCGTCCATGTCAGGGGCGTCGATCTCAAGCCAATCGTTCTTGGCCCGCTCATGCAGCCATTCCTCTCGCTGACTGCTCAGCTCTTCCAGCATCGCTTCCAGCAGCTCTTCATCTCCCGTCTCAATCCAGCTGCGCACTTGAGCCAGTTCCGCTTGCAGGGAGTCCAGCCAGCGCAGGGTGGCGATCTTGTTGCCGGCAGCCAGTCGGGCGATATTGGGGCCAGCTACCAGCGGCTGCGTGGTCTGGGCAAAAGGGAGACCGGCGAAACGCAGCATGTCGCGCCAGCCAGAGGCTTTGTGGACAGCGCTGAACATGGCCGCGGCCAGCAGGCCAGGGACCGTGTCTACGCCTTGCACCAGGCCATCGTACTCCATCGGATCCACGAAGTAGGGGGTCGCGCCCAACAGCCGGCCAAAGTTCACCGACGTTTCCACCGCCTTGGGATCGGCTTCCACCGAGGGCATGACGCAGAATACGCTGTCCTTGAACAGCGCGGCGTTGGCCGCTTCTTGCCCTTGACGGCTGTCCGACATCGCTTCCGCGGCTAATACCAGGGCGGCGCCTACATAATGGCCCCGTTTCACATATTCTGCGGCCCATTTTCCACCTGCCTGTTTCCAGCCGGACAGGTCCAGGATCAGCGTGTGTTCTTGCACCAGGTCGCCGACGATCTGCAGCGTTTCCTGCAGCTCTTCGGTGGCAACGGCCAGCACCAGGATGTCGGCCTCTTCGGCCGCTCTGGGAAGATTCCGCTGCGCCTTGTGGATGATAGCATCTTTTTCAGCTTGCTTTGCCAGGGCGTGATTGCGATCGTGACCGATGATGGTCAGGTCCAGGCCGGCGGCTTGAATGGCCAAAGCTACAGAAGCGCCATTACGCTCTAGACCAACGATGGTAACTGTTTTTGTCTGCATACTAAGTCCTCGTATGAAAGTCTGCGCGATACGGGCATCACCTGCACGAATCGAGATATGCTTGTCGCTTAATTAAGATCGTCTGCCCACTGCAGACGGCGAAGCAGTCGATCTGCTTCACGCTCCACCACAGCTGGTAAAGGTTCTTGATGGCGGCGAATGAGTTCAACGGTTAAGGGGCGGCTGCCGGCTTTCTGGGCCATATCGGCGCCCCAATCAGGATGTTTCTCTTTGACGGCGAACGGCGCCCGCCAGCTGTTGGCCTTCCCTTGCCCCCATTGGGCTGAACGCTGTGGGAAAATCGCGCTGCCCAGGACGATCAGCGAACGCTGCCAGATGGAAAGTGCCGCTTGGGTCTTGCCGATGTCATGGAGCAGGGCCGCGGTCAGCAGGTCGGCATTCTGATCACCGGCGGATTTCAACGTGCGCAGTACCCTGTAGCTGTGCCGGCGATCGCTGTTTGAAAAGCGTTGAAACAGGGCCAGTTCATCTTCGCTGAGTACGGCGCTGATCTCTGCCCATGCTGATTCCGGCAGTTTTCCCGCGGTCAGCACCCGCCAAAATTGACCGGCGCGGTAGAAGAGGCCCACGATGCTATTGAACCAGGAACAGCAGCAGTTTCTGCGACGGACCCGACACAAACCAGCCGAGGATATCCAGGCCGACCATCGGCAGGAAGAAGATGGCGATGAGCAGGACCATGAAGCCGTACTGCTCCAGGATCCGCAGGTTGTAGGCCATTTCCGGCGGCAGGATTCCGGTCAATATTTTGTAACCGTCTAGTGGTGGGATCGGGATCAAATTAAAGAACAGCAGGATCAAGTTGATCCAGATAAACTCGAAGAATAGGTGTTCCAGGGAGGGTAGGGTGCCGGTCGATCCAAAGGAAAGGCCGACCAACCCCATCCGTACCGGAATGGCAAACAAGATTGCCAGCAGCAGGTTCGACAAAGGCCCGGCAGCAGCTACGATGGCCATCGAGGTGCGGGGATTTCCCTTTAAATTGAGCGGTTGTACCATCACTGGCTTGGCCCAGCCGAAGCCGGAGATCAGCAGCATCAGCGATCCAAACGGGTCCAAATGGGCCAGGGGGTTCAGGGTGATCCGGCCCATACGTCTTGGTGTGGGATCCCCTAACCTGTCCGCGGTCACGGCGTGGGCCAGTTCATGAATTGAGAATGCAACCAACAAAACGATCGCCCGAGCGATCAAAGTTGATAGGTCTACTCCAGAAAACATATGTCCTCTTATCTAGTCTCATATACGTGCGGCAAGTATACCTTGGCCTCCAGACGTGGGCGAATTCCATCATCAAATCGTCATCTAGCCGTAGGTATGTCACCGCAGGCCGCCAACGGCATCTGAAGCGGTTGCATGCTATAATCCTGGACTATGTTTGTTAAGGTTGAAATAGGTGACATCGTACGCATGCGCAAGAAGCATCCCTGCGGCGGGTTTGACTGGAAAGTCGTCCGCCTGGGCACCGATATTGGTATCGTTTGCCTGAACTGTCAGAGACGGGTGCTGCTGCCGCGAG
This sequence comes from Chloroflexota bacterium, assembly GCA_024640485.1. Classification (GTDB taxonomy): domain Bacteria; phylum Chloroflexota; class Anaerolineae; order Promineifilales; family Promineifilaceae; genus JAHEEY01. The sequence goes on from JAHEEY010000030.1 coordinate 10,107, forward strand.
GCCAGTTTAACAAGCGGCTGAAGACTATTATTAAACATGCTGATGCTGAAGAATGAGTTATTTGCTGAGTACGATTTATTTGCTGGCAGTGGCGGGGTTGTCACTGTTCGGCTTTCTGGGTCTGATCACCCTCGCCCTCTACTGGCGCCATCGCCACGATAAGTTCCCACTGCCTGCGGTCGCCAATTCAAAGCTTCCTTCGGTAACCGTCCAGCTGCCGGTCTATAATGAACGATTTGTGGTCGATAGGCTCATTCGGGCGGCAGCCTCTCTGGATTACCCTCAGGAGCTGCTGCAGATTCAAGTCATAGATGACTCCACTGATGACACCACCGAGAAGGCGGCGAAGCTGGTGGCTTTCTACCAGGCACAGGGAGTTGACATAAGTTTGATGCACCGGACCCACCGCCACGGCTACAAGGCAGGGGCTCTGGCTGATGCGACCGGCTGCGCCCGAGGGGAATATCTGGCTATCTTTGACGCCGACTTTCAACCGCCGGCTGACTTCCTGCGTCATACGATTCCCCATTTCATCAATGAACCGCGGCTGGGTATGGTGCAGACGCGCTGGGGGCATCTCAACTTCCAGGACTCACCGCTGACCGGTGCCCAGGCGATCGCCCTGGATAAGCATTTTGCCATGGAGCAGACGGTGCGCCATCGTGCAAACCTGTTTCCCAAGTTCAACGGTGCCGGCGGCATCTGGCGTTACGACTGCCTCCAAGATGCCGGCGGCTGGCAGGATGATACCGTCTGTGAAGATCTCTGCCTCAGTACTCGGGCGATTTTGAAGGGATGGCAGTTCCGCTTCCTGAATGATGTGACCTCGCCGGCAGAGCTGCCCACCACTATCACTGCGTACAAGAGTCAGCAGGCCCGATGGGCCAAAGGCTCCATCCAATGTTTACATAAGTACGGATGGTCGATCTTGAAGGACAGCAACCATTCGCTGATGGCCCGGCTGTACGCAGTGCTTTCCATGTCGGCGTACCTCACCCACCCGCTGCTGCTATTGATGCTGCTGGTGCAGGTGCCGCTGCTCTACCTGGATTTTCAATTCCCCCCCAGCATGCTGTTCTTCTCAGTGGCAGGAATTGGCCAGCCGCTGCTTTTCATCCTGGCGCAGCAGGTCCTTCATCCCGACTGGCGCCGGCGTCTGCGCCACCTGCCGTCGATGCTGTTGGTCGCCGTGGGGACCGCATCCAGCAATTCACGGGCGATGCTGCAGGTCATTTTCGGCGGCGATCATCCCTTCGTGCGCACACCTAAAGGTGTGGGGCGGGGCGAGGGAAACGGCGCCGCCGGCGCCGGCTATCGCATGCCTTTTGACTGGATAATGGCGGTCGAACTGCTGCTGGCCCTCTATGCGGCGCTGGGTGCCTGGATTGCTGTCTCTCACAGCAGCTATGGCCCGCTGGTCTTCCTAATGACCGTTCTTATTGGTTCCGGCACTGTGTTTGCCTTAGGGCTGCGCGATCTGCGCAAGAGCCGGTAGGAGCCCCATCACTCCCGCGCATCCGCGAAAAGCAGTTTCAAACGCACCTCGAAAGCGCTGTCTTGGCACTATACTCCAGGATTTGGAGGACGCTCCCTCGACAGTAGCCGCTTGCCTATCCCTAATTCTCATCGTTTTGAGCCGATTATTAATATTCCGATCCCAAACATCAAGAAAATTCTTGACAATATTAATTTTTCCAACTATCATTTCAATAAATACGAATAATACTTCTATTAATATGAATTTTTCGTAAAGAGTGTTAAATAAATGGATCGACAGAAATTCAGTGAACAGTTTCAGCCAGGGCCCAGGGCAGTTGATGTCTACGTGGAACTTGGAAATGTTGAGCTTCGCTCCCATGAGTCCGATGCTGCCGCTGTTGAAGTAACCTCAAGGCATATGGATGTCCATGTGCAGATGAAAGAGAATACGCTGTATATTCATGTTGAACAGCGAAAGGGTTGGCGCGATGCTTCTGGCTTGTCCAAAGCGAAACAGCCGAAGGCTGAGCTTCTGATTGAGCTGCCGGCAGATTGTCAGGTGCATGCCAAGAGCGTGTGCGGCCAATTGATTATCGATGATTTCGATGCCCCCATTTCAACCCATGTGATAACCGGCAACACCTACCTGAAAGATTGTGATGGCCCGCTTGATGCCAAGGCGGTAACCGGTGCCATCCGCTACCAGGGCTGCCTGGCGCCCCAAAACCATCAGTTCCATGTGACCACTGGGGCGGTCGAACTGGCTTTAGCCAAGCTGCCCGATGCCCGCCTGGATATGGCTGCTGGGGTTGGCTCGATTCACTGCGAATACCCCGTGGCCAACGCCAGCCGCAGCCGGTATGTCACCGGCGACAAGCTGAAAGGATTGCTGGGATCAGGTGATGGGCGTATCAAAGCCCGCACGATCACCGGCAGTGTGCGGCTGACAGCCATTTGAACATCGACAACAGAGGAGTATCTGATTTATGAATCCCGTTATTGGCCAATGCCCGATATGTCAGGGCACACTGCATGTTTCGCGGCTCAACTGCCGCAGCTGCGATACTACCTTGGAAGGTCATTTCACCCTGGGGCGCCTCTATCAACTCTCGCCAGCACAGCTTGAGTTTGTCGAGACGTTTGTGCGCTGCGAGGGGAAGATCAATCGAGTTGAACAGGAGATTGGGCTTTCTTATCCAGCGGTCCGGGCCAGGCTTACCGACGTCATCGAGGCGATGGGGTACGAAGTCGGCGCCTCTGAGCCGGAAACTGTGTCCGAAGAGGCCCGCCGGGAGATTCTGGCAGAGCTCAGCAGCGGCAAGATCAGCGCTGAGAAGGCGCTGCAGGTGCTAAGGGGCGAAGGATAATGAAATCCAGTTCAAATCCCGGACCCAAGGTGTCCGGACCAGGAAGAATCAGGGTGGCTGAGCCGTTGATCATTTTGGTTGTCTTCAGCCTATTGATGGTCTACCTGCTAAACGCCTTTAATACCAGCAACTGGTTTTGGTTTCGCAATAATTCAGAGCTGAGCCAGCCGGCAAGTATCGTAATCGTAGACCACGGACATCGGATCACGATGAAGCCCGGCCATGCTGATTTCGCCGCGCTTTCCAACGCGGCTCTGCAGTCGCTGAGCAAGCTGAACAACACCGATCTGGTCGGCATTGGACTGTCCGAGCAGACAATAAGTGACTATGC
>JAHEEY010000030.1:13383-19216 GCA_024640485.1 Chloroflexota bacterium
TTGGAGGCGACAATAGCGCGCTCCGCGGATTGCCCAAGCCGGCTCCCAATAAGATAGGTGAATTAATATGAAAACAGAAAGAGTGGAAACAGGAAAAGCACCCCTCATTGAAATCGATGTATGCCGCAGCGATCTGGTCATCAGAGGCTGGGACGAATTGGCAGTTCTGATCAAGGGTGATGATTATCAAGTGGTCGAGAGCGATGCGGGGCTTACCTTTAACAGCAACAGCGGCCTTCGTTTGATGGTCCCCTCCGGCAGTCAAGTCCATGTCAAACGAGCCAGCGGAGATCTGGTCATCAAGAATGTTGAGGGTGATGTCTCCCTGGATGAGGCCTCCGGCGATACCGTTTTGGTGGGGTTGGGAGCGGTAAAAGTCGGAAATGTCCACGGCGATCTTTCCGCCAAGAGAGCCAGCGGCTCTGTGGAAGTGGCCTCCGTACATGGTGATGTGGCGGTGAGGGAAGTCGCTGGGTTGGCTCTGGGCGAAGCCTATGGCGATTTTTCCGCTCGCGTGGTAAGCGGAGACGCCCAGTTAGGCGAGGTTATGGGGGACGTCAGCCTGCGCGAGGTGACTGGTGATGTTATCCTCAAACAAGGGCTCGGTGATGTGGACCTGGGCGATCTTGGCGGAGTGGTTTCCGTCTCTGATGTCCGGGGCGATATCAGCGTGCGGGGCAGCTTCGGCAGCGGCGAGCACTATTTCAAGGCGGACGGCGATATTGTACTGCGCTGGCCGTCTGACGCGCCTATTGAGCTGTCGGTGACCGCCGCCAGCATCTCCAATCGGATTGAATTTCACGAGCTAACGGAAAGCAAAACTGAATTGAACGGCAAGATCGAGGGCGGCAGCACCAAAGTGACGCTCAACGCCAGAGGTCAAGTCGTCGTTAAAGATTTTCGTGGAGCTGAAGACAAGTGGGAGTGGGATCAAGCAGAAGGGCGTGACTTTGGGCTGGGATTTGATTTCTCAGGTTTGGGTGAGCGGATCAGCAAACAGGTGAACCAGCAGATCGCCGGCATTACCCGCGATCTTGAGCGCAAGTTCGGCCCTGAGTATTCGCAGAAAATCGCGGAGAAAATCTCCCAAAAGGCTGAGCAGGCGGCTGTGAAGGCTGAGCGAGCTGCCGAAAGAGCGATGCGTCGCGCTGAACGCAGTGCCCGCCGCACTGGCCACAGCAGCCCGCCGCGCCGCCGCGCGCCCTCCCCGCCGCCGGCAAAGAAGGTCAGCACCGAAGAGCAGTTGAAGATCCTGAAGATGGTGGAACAGGGGAAGATTACAACTGATGAAGCCAGCGTTCTGCTGGAAGCATTGGGCAGCTAGCGAGTCGTAATTGTTGCGCCGCAGCGACGGGATATGGAAATTACAGGTTAATGAAATGACTACGTCATCCGAGCCGGTTCGGCGGCAGTTATCAAACCAAATGATGTCATCCGGCTCCTTCGGCGCCATGGCGCGCAAGGAGTTTGCCAGGATGCTGCGTTTTCCGGCGGAATTTGCCGCAAGTCATGCCCAGCTGTTCCTGATCGCGCTTACCTGGTCCCTGATTGGTTTATTGTTCGCCCCTGATGGGGCGGCGTTGGAGATGCGTGCGGATGCCAACGGGCTGGTGGTGTACGGCTTCATCTGGATCATCTATTTAGCGGACACACTGTGGAGTATCGGCTACTATCTGCGCCCGGTACGCGCAAAGAGACTCCCTCGGCTGCCATATATCACGCCTGCCGTTAAATTCGCCGATCTTACCTCGAAAGTGACCATCACTTTATTTTGGACCGGCCTATTCTCCTTTGGCGCGGCAGCCCTGATGAACGTTGTCTTTGGCGAATTCCCTTTTGAAAACGGGCTCTTGGGCTTGTTCATATTGGTTATGACGCTTTCCGGCACTTTCGGCAGCGGCCTTGCCGCCGTCGCCTTAACCCAGCAGTTCAAGGAAACAGTCCGGACCGCTCTCTACGTGCTGCAGATTGCCCTGGTGCTGTTGTGTGCTCCTTTCGTCCCATTTGCGGCCCTGCCGGCGCCGTTGCAGACTGCTGCCCGGCTTATGCCGCTTTCCTACGGCCTAGATGCATTTCGTTCTACCTTGATGGGATATCCCAACGGATTTCCAGAACTGGCGTCATTTGAGGTAGAATTAATTATCGTGATACTTTTCGGCATTACCATGCCTTGCCTGGGCTTCTGGCTTTTTCAGCGTGCTGAGAATCGCGCCAGGATCAGAGGAAAGCTATCGAAAAATTAGCCGCAAGTCGGATTGGGTAATACATCTCATCCAGCCCGAGCAATCGAAAGCAGATGGTCATCACAGCGCCAGTGACGGCGGGTTCGGCGAATGGCCCCCGCCCCATCAATCTAAGGCAGGACATTCCACAGATTCTAAGGCTGTTGGAGTTAGTTTTTGGCAAATCGCTGGGTGCCGAAGGGCGGCGGATGCTCAGCGGCAACCTGGCCCTTTCGCTGAAGCCGGCACCATTCTGGCGCTTGAGCCCAGATATTGGCAAGCTGTCTCTGGGGTATGTCTGGGAAGAAGACGGCACCGTGATCGCCAACGCCACCGTGTTGAATACCAAGATGGCGGGGCGGTACCTGGTCGTAAACGTCGCCGTTCACCCGGAGTTCCGGCAGCAGGGAATTGCCCGCGGTTTGATGGAAGCGATCATTTCTTCGCTGCGGGCTCAGGATGCCAAGGAGATCCTGCTTCAGGTTGAAGCGGACAATGTGCCGGCATTCAACCTGTACGACTCGCTGGCATTTAGCAGCCTGGGCACGATGACCAGCTGGCGGACGACCGTCTCTAGATTACGGGCGGTCCAGGAATACAACCTGGGCCAAGAGAAACCGGGGCTGCGCCGGCTTCACCGTCATGAATGGCAGGCCGCCTATGAACTGGATTTGACCTGCCTGAAGCCAGAGCTCAATTGGCCGGAGGCGCTGCCAGTCGATATCTATCGCCGGGGCATCTGGCACATAATCGACAAATTCGTAAACGGCCGGCAGTCAGAAGCATGGGTCATTGTCGATTCGAACGACAAGATGCTGGCATTGAACGGCATTTGGAGTGAGTGGGGCAGGGCTCATCGAGTTAGCCTTCGCATCCTGCCCGATTGGCGCGGTACACTGGAGCGGCAGCTGCTGGCAAATACGGTCCATCGGCTGCGGTATTTGCCCAGACGCAATATCAGGCTGGACCATCCAGCTGACGATGAAATAATGAATCAATTGCTTCACGATGCGAACTTCTCCGTATATAAAACGCTCACCCATATGCGGCTGACGCTTTAAGGTACTGGCGGATCTGGAGAGGCAGCGTACGCGTTTGAAGGCAGTGATGGAGAAACTATATGGCTACCACTGAAGAAAGAATGCAGATTCTGCAGATGATTGCGGACGGCAAAATCAGCGCCAGCGAAGGTGCCGAGCTGCTGCGAACGTTGGCACAAAGCAATAAGACTCAAACCACGGAGCCGCTGAAAGGCGCCAGCAACCCTCGTTGGTTTAGGGTACGGGTAACGGACATGGCCAGCGGACGGAATAAGATCAATGTCAATATCCCAATGGGTTTGGTCAATGTGGGTATCAAGATGGGCGCCCGCTTTGCTCCTGAAATGGAAGGCGTTGAGTATGAGCAAATCATCGAGGCCATTCACAGCGGACAGCAGGGCAAGATCCTGGATGTCACCAATGATGAAGAAGGCGAACGCGTAGAGATTTTTGTGGAATAGCCGCTGCCGTATCCGCCGCCGCTGCTGCCATATGGCGGACAGCTGCCAGTTGAGAACACCGCTGTATGCATTGGAAACCGTACGCTCGGATCCCGCTTACCACCCATAATACCGAACCTAGAGAATTGATCCCGCTTGGACTAGCTTCAACCAGCGGCTGCCGGCTGCCCGTCTTCCCTTGGAACGCGGCCATATGAGCTTGCTTGATCTGCAGCTGGAAATGCGAGCGTGCCAGCGATGCCATCAAGCTGGCTACGAGATCACCCCAGGGGCGGTCTTCAGCGGCAGCCGCGAGGCAAGGGTTCTTCTGATCGGCCAGGCGCCAGGCATCACCGAGGTGGAAGCGAAGCGCCCATTTAACGCCGGCAGCGGCAGGCGGTTGTTCCAGTGGTTGGGGGATGCAGGCTGGGATGAGGATGATTTTCGCGGGCGCCATTACATGACCGCGGTGACCAAATGCTACCCTGGTCGAAGCAGATCGGGGAAAGGGGACAGGGTTCCCAGTAAAGCGGAACAGGCGTTATGCCGTTCCTTTCTGGAGCGGGAGATCACGGCAGTTAATCCTCACTTGATGATCCTGGTGGGCGGTTTAGCGATCAAGCTGCTCTTTCCTGGGAGCTCCCGGCTGGCAGATATCATCGGCACCGCGGCCTATTTCCCGCCCGAGCGGCTGCAGAACCCGGTAAATTTCAACTTCCGGCAGGCCATTCATCTAGACGCCTTTGACCGAACTCTGGACAGCAGCGGCAGGTGGGTGGTGCCGCTGCCGCACCCTTCAGGGGCCAGCCTGTGGCCTAACAAACCGGAAAACAAACGGCTGATTGCCCGGGCTGTGGCAATCCTCAGCGACGCCAGAGAACAGCGGGACCTTTAGCAGCAAAGTTAACATAACAGATCGTGGAGCTGCAAAAAAGCCGCTGTCGTTGGACAGCGGCTTATCTATCTATTAATAGTCAGCGAAAGAAAGGATTTACCTTTCCATGGTTGAGGAGCCAGCCGCGTGAATGGGACGGTCAACAGTGCTGCCGGCAATTGGCGGCACAGCCACACTGTCGCCGTTTTGGCTGGAGCCAACGGAGAAGGGGGGATCAACCGCTTCTGCCAGGGCAATGGCCAACACTTCATCTAGATGTTTCACAGGCACCAGGGTTAGGTCTTCACGGATGCGTTCGGGCAATTCCGGGATGTCCTTGGCATTGTCCTTGGGCATGATCACTGTCTTGATCCCGGCGCGATGGGCGGCAATCGTTTTGGATTTCAAGCCGCCGATGGCCAAGACCTTGCCCCGCAGGGTGACTTCACCGGTCATCGCCACTTCTCGGCGCACGGGGCGTCGCGTGAACGCAGAGATGATTGCGGTGGCCATACCGATGCCGGCACTGGGGCCGTCTTTCGGGGTGGCCCCATCGGGCACATGAATGTGCAGGTTGACTTTGTCGAAGATGTTCGGCTCCAGACCCAACTGCCGGGCATTAGCGCGAGCGTAGGTGAGCGCCGCTTGGGCAGACTCACGCATCACTTCACCCAATGAGCCGGTCAGCGTGATCTTGCCGGATCCTTCGCTCAGGCTGACCTCAATGGGCAGGATGCTGCCGCCGAAACTGCTGACTGCCAGGCCGGTGACCACACCGACTTCATCCTGTTCCTCGGCCATGCCGTGGGTGAATTTCTCCGGGCCCAGGAAGGTGGCCACATCTTCTTCGGTCACTGTGAAGGGGCCTGTCTCATCGCTGGCTATCTTAACCGCGATCTTGCGGACTACGGTGCCGATCCGACGCTCGAGCTGGCGCACGCCGGCTTCCTGAGTGTAGTGACGGATGATCTTGCGCAGCGCTTCTTCGTTGATCTCCAAAGCTATATCGGCCACACCATGTCCCGACATCTGCTTCTGCAGCAGGTAGTCGCGGGCGATTGCCAGCTTCTCGTCTTCGATGTAACCCAGCATGGTAATGCTCTCCATGCGGTCAAACAGCGGCGCTGGAATGGTGCCGATCTGGTTCGAGGTAGTGATGAACATCACCTGGCTCAAGTCAAAGGGCACTTCTAGATAATGATCTGTGAAGTTTGCATTCTGTTCCGGGTCCAAGACCTCAAGCAAAGCAGAGCTGGG
>JAHEEY010000031.1 GCA_024640485.1 Chloroflexota bacterium
CGATCTTGTTCATACGGGAAAATTAGCACAACTGTGGGGAGCCGTCCAACGAATGGTGAGCCGAAGCGGGCAGTGTGGAAATAGGGCGAATCCGCAGAGATTTTTGATTTACATAATCTGCTAATTGTGATATCTTTGGGCTACTAAAGGCAGGGGAAAATGCTTTCACTTTATCGGAAGAAATTGGGGCTATTGATGATGGTGCTTGTAAGCACCACGCTGTTATCATGCCGGTATACTGCACCTTCAGACGAAGCGGATCCGACGGCAGCCCCCGTGGGAAGCGACCCGGTTGTGCTGCTCTCGGCGACACCATCTAGCAGTGTGGAGGTGGTCGAAGACGCGTACCCCGGCAGTGAGATACCGGCAGCGACGCCGCTGCCGCCAACGCCGCAGCCGGCGCCTGAGGGCCTGCCTACCCTTACGCCGCCTCTGCCGCCTACTCTGGCACCGCCATCGGTGGAGGAGCTGGTCCTGGATTTGGAGAAGTACGTCACGGAAGCCGTGCCTACGCCGGCTGCCGCTGATGCTGTTGGCTTTGAGGGGGTGAAGGCGATTTTCCTGACAGGCAGTCCCGAAGAGCTGCTGTTTGCGGCATACAGCACCGGCCTTCGCATGTTCGATCCGGTACAGAATCATTTTGCGGCTATTTATCAATATGATGACGGTTGGCAGCAGTTGGCCCGGCTGCCGCTGCAGAATCCCGACTATGTATTTGAATCTTCGATGAGGCAGGCGCTCCTGGGAGACGGGCAAGTATGGCTAGAGGTGGACAGCGGGGTCGGGGCTCACGGCAGCTGCTACGACTTGCTGCGATTTGATGGGGCGGCGCTTCAAGATGAGGTGTCCCACTGTCATTCCAGCCCGCCGGCAGCTTTGGGGTTGGGCGATCTGGATGGGGATGGAAATGCGGATCTGCTGCTGAATCAGACGGACGATTACGTCTTCTGCTACGCTTGCGGGGTGCGTCTGCCGCGGTATACGGCCCTCAGCTGGGATGGCACGTCTTGGGCGGAGCGGGGATGGGAGCGGCTGCCGGAGGGGGCCAGCGGCGCCGCGGAAAACAATCGGGCGGTCGATTTAGCCAGCGCGGGCTTGTGGAAAGATGCCGGGGAGATGATCGGTCAAGGAGACAGTCAGGAACCGGCGGTTGTTTGGAATCGCGCTTTGATCGGCATTTATGTGGAACAGCTGGCGGCGGCGGCGGCCTATGGAACTTATCCACTATTAGACAGCCTGTTTTATGGGGATTACGAGGCTGTTCTGAAGCTGTTCCGGGGATACAGCGCCGCGGAGCTTCTGGCGGTACCCAATCCCCTCATTGCCGGCAGTGTCGCCGAGGGTTGGGAGTCAGATCTGTCTTCTCGGATCGTCTCATCAGCCGAGGCGGCCCTTGAAGCGGCGCCTGAATTGGCGGGGGCACATTTCCTGCTTGGATGGGGAACTTACCTCGATGACCCGACTGATCCCGCGGTTGAATATGAGTTTCAAAGGGCCGTAGAATTGGCTTCTTCTGAAGCGATATTCAGCGATACTCTGGCGTATTTAAGGCAGAAGTAGTATCATCAGCTAGATATGGACCCCTCGTACCGAAGATAACTATGAAAGATCAACCAATCCCAAATGATTCAGAAGAGAACATTGAAGCAGAAATAATCCCACTTTCTGATTATTTTGCTGGCGATATTACGCTGCTCAACGGCTCTTCGGACCATGCCGATCATTGGCATGACGGCGCGGTGACCGAAGTTGCCATCACACCCGACGCTCGCTACGCCGTGTCCGCCTCTGAAGACCGGACGATCCGGGTGTGGGATCTGGTCAATGGACACCCGCCGCGAACGCTGCAGGGGCATTCCTGGGAAGTCGCCGGGATCATGGCCACTTCGGACAGCCGTCACGTAGTTTCCGCGTCCTGGGATACCACGTTGAAAGTGTGGGATATTGAAACAGGTGAAGAGGCCCGGACGCTTCGCGGTCACGGGCATATCGTCCATACTGTTGCCGGCCTGCCGGACAGCCGCTTCGCAATCTCTTCCTCATTGGATAAGACGTTGAAGGTGTGGGATTTGACCACTGGCCAAGAGTGGCGGACGTTTAAAGGGCACACCCCCAGTGCTCAGGCGATCGGGGTGACCCCCGACGGGCGCCATGCCATCACTGACGCGTACAAAACATTGAAAGTCTGGGAGATTGCCAGCGGCCAAGAGAAGTTTGAGCTGCACGGGCATGCCCACCTCATCTCGGCCATCGGCGTCACGCCAGACGGCCGTTTCGCTATCTCCGGTTCATACGATCACACGCTGAAGGTGTGGGATCTGAGCAATGGTGAACTGGTCCACACCCTGGATGGCCATACCTTCTGGCTCAAGGGGTTGGCCATAACTGCCGACAGCCGATATGTGATCTCGGTATCGCTGGACAAAAGCGTGCGTGTATGGGATATCGCCCTGGGTGAGACCGTCGCCGCTTACGAAGCGGAAAATCCATTGAAAGCGTGTGCCGTGTCCGCTGATGGCAAAACCATCGTGGTTGGCGATACTGCCGGCCAGGTGCACCGCTTGAGATTGGAATTGTCGACTGTCGAAGCGGCGTAGCGCCCCCCACAATATCTGACTTTTACGCCCGTCCTAGGACCGCTGCCAGCAGGGCCATGCGGATATACATGCCGTTTTGTACCTGCCGGAAGTAGGCGGCCCGGGGATCGTTATCCACGGCATAGTGGATTTCACCAACCCGGGGCAAGGGATGCATCACCACCATTTTCTTCTTGGCCATGGCCATTATCTCTGTGGTGATCTCATAGTGATCTTTGACGTCCTCGTACTGAGACAAATCTGAGAATCGTTCTTTCTGCACCCTGGTGACGTAGAGCACGTCCGCGTTTTCGATGACATCGGCGACATCATGGGTCTCACGCACCGGGATGTTTTTGTCGATGACCTGGTTCATGATGGTCATGGGCAGGCGCAAGATCTCGGGGGAGACAAAGCGCAGGCTGACGTTGTACTGCATCAACAGCTTGGTAAGGGAGTGGACGGTGCGGCCGTAGCGCAGGTCGCCGACCATGGCGATTTTCAAGCCGTCGATTTGCCCCAATTCTTCACGAATCGTAAATAGATCCAGCAGCGCCTGTGTGGGGTGCTCACCGGCACCGTCGCCGGCATTGATAACCGGCACATTGGCGTAGTCGGCGGCCAGCTTGGCGGCGCCGGTCTCAGGGTGGCGCAAAACGATGGTGTCGGCGTACTGCTCCAAGGTGCGAACGGTATCTGCCAGGGTCTCGCCTTTGCTGACCGAGCTGAATTGGACGCCCTGGGTAATGGGGATGACGCTGCCGCCCAGCCGTTCCATGGCGGCGATGAAGGATGAGCTGGTGCGGGTGCTGGGCTCATAGAAGAGACAGGCCAGTACACGGCCGGCGAGCAAGTTGGTACCGCCGACGCGGTGGACCATTTCGCGCATTTCCCGGGCGCGGCGAAAGATGTAGCTGAGCGAATCTCTGTCGAATTGGGAAACTGACAGGATATCTTGCCCGGTCAGGATGCTGTTGACCAGCTCTTGTTTGGGCATTTCGTCGAAATTGAACAGGGGGTTAAGATTTTCTAGCTGCATGATATTCCTCTCTTTGTGCCGTTCCTGAAATGGCAGGGATCAAGAACGATGGGCGATAAATGTGAGCCTATCTGTTGTTCGCGCTCAACTATGAAAGCATCTGACCGCTGCCGGGAGGGGCGATAGACAACCCTTTCTCATAAACAATCTCTCCGCGCAGCTGTACCCGGCGTACCTGGCCGATCACCTCCATGCCGTCGAAGGGGGTCCAGCCGCATTTGGTCAGCAGGGTGTTGCTGTTGATGCGATAGGGCAGCATGTCGACATCGACGCGGGTGTCCGGCTGTTCCGGCAGGTTGAAGATCCGCCGGGGGTTGGTTGACATCAGCTCGATCAGCCGGGATAGGGCCAGCCGCCCTTGTTGGACGGCGGTGAGCATCAAGGGCAGCGATGTTTCCAGACCGGGAACCCCCGGCGGCGGGGAGGCGGCCCTCTTTTCCTCTAGGGTGTGAGGGGCATGATCGGTGGCGATGCAGTCGATGGTGTCGTTGATATGATCCCAGAGGGCATCGACGTCGTCCTGGGTGCCCAGGAGGGGGCGCATGTCGCCCAAAGGGCCTAATCGAACGGCGTCGGCCTGGGTCAGGTACAGGTGGTGAGGGGAGACCTCACAAGTTACCGGCAGGCCGCGCCGTTTGGCGAAATCGATCAGCTCGATCTCCTGGCGCCGGCTGATGTGGCAGAAGTGTACCGGGCGGTTGAAAGTTGCCGCCAGGCCGATGCCGATAGCCACACTTTGTTTCTCAGCGTGCATGGCGATGATCTTTTCCTGGGGCCAGCTCTGGAAACAGCTGGTCAGGGTGGGGAGATCTTCTACCCGAAGGGGGCCAAATGTGTCGTTGAGATAGATTTTGAGGCCGACAGCATATGGGGCCAGGGCGGGCAGCTGGCCGATCTGTTCGGGGCTGGCGCCGGCGAAGAGGCCGAGTTCACAGCGAGTATCGGCCTGGGCTTGCTGAAATGCTTCCTCCATGACCTGGGGCGTGGTCAGCGGCGGCGTGGTGTTGGGCATCGCCAATAGGGTCGTGAACCCGCCGGCCAACGCGGCAGCCGTCCCGGTGGCGAAATCTTCTTTATGTTCGCCGCCAGGCACCCGCAGGTGAGTATGGACATCGACCAGACCAGGTAATGTTATTTCGCTCATTGTATTTCCCTAAATCCGCGTGTGATTTCAGGCAAAAAAAAAGACCTGATCCAATAGGAACAGGTCGTAAATGCAAAATAGAAAGTCGGGGACTCTTCAGCTGGTATGCGGTTTATTTCTTTCCAGGTGAACTTCAACATTATTATCCGTTAGTCATCAAATAATTTCATCTTCACACTGGGAGAAAATCGTACCACAGTTGGCTGGTTTTGACCACGATATGTCCGCAAGCATAAACGGCACAGCCATCTAGCCGTGCCGTTTATGCTTGCTCTCTGCTGCGCCAGGGGAGAGCCGTTCAGCTGATGATATCCAGGAGCAGCAGGCTCATGGCGATGAGCCCAGCCAGTTGCCCGCCGATGACCATGAACGGATAGGTCCGATCCGCGCCATCATCGCGTCCAGGCTGGAAAGACCCGACAGCCAGCATCCCAATGGAGAATGCCAGAGCCCAGGCCGCCGGGAGGGCCAGACCGCTCAATCCGGGCCATAGGAAGGAAAAAGCGGCGCCCAAGAGCAAGCCGATGCTCACGGCGGTGAACATCGACTTGAACGGTTGAGATTGAATACGTTTGGTTGAGCCGCTGTCCAGCGGCGGGGCGATGAAATTCATCATAATTTTCCTACCTCGGCTCCCACTTCACGGCGTCATAGGCGATCTGACGAGACAGTCTGGATTCAAAGGTGACGTCGGCTAAGGAGACGTAATCCCGGCTGGTGCCCCGGAAGGTGTAGGTCCCTAAAGAGACCCAGCGGTTGCCGTTGGCGGATTGATCGACCCGGCGCAAGGTGTAGCCGCCCTGATGGGACACCCAGTAACGGGCGTTGGTGGTGGTATTGTGCCCGTCAGGGATGTAGACGAACAGTTCGTAGCGACCAACTGCCAGGTGGGGGTACCAGCGGCCCCAGTTGTAACCGGCTCTTACTTTGTCGTTGTTCCAGGTATAGGTCAGGTGGCCGTGGTAACCAGCGGCGGCGGTGCGCCAGGCGGTTTCAGATCCGCCCTGAACGAAGCCGCTGTCTTCATCATCGACGACGACAACGCCGCCGCCAAGAGGAGGGCTGACCGGGGTATCAATACCGAAGGCCAGTTGTACGGATGCGAGATTGCTGCCCTCGAAGTATTCGAGCTTGATGGCGGTGGCGCCGTCCAGGTAGATATCGGCGCTGTAGCTGGTGGACGGCTGCTCAGTCCAGCTGTCGATCAGCAGCTGCCCTTTTACCCAGAGGCGCACGCCGTCATCGGCAGTGGTGGTGAAACGGTAGGTGCCGGGCATGAAGCTGAGCTCTCGGGTCCAACGCACCGAGAAGCGGTCGACAGGGATCCCGGAAGCGGGAGAGCCGTAGACCCAGTTGAAGTTGATGGCCTCATCATTGCGTACCATGGTGGGCGTCCCGCTGAGCCAGGGGTTGTTGAAGTATTCGCCATGCCAGCCGGAGGAAGCGGCGTTACCGATGCGAAGCCAGGAGAGCTTGGCGACAGCCCCGCCGTTGTGTTCGTAATATTCCATCTTGATGGGGATATAGCCGCCGGGCAGGTCGATTTCCTGGCTGTAGTAGGTTTCAGAGGCGTCGTGCCATTGATCGATGAGCAGCTGTCCATTGACCCAGAGGCGGGCGCCGTCGTCGGCGCTGATGGTGAAGCGGTAGCGGCCGGCGTTG
The DNA here is from genome assembly GCA_024640485.1 of Chloroflexota bacterium. GTDB lineage: Bacteria > Chloroflexota > Anaerolineae > Promineifilales > Promineifilaceae > JAHEEY01. Next base: position 6,422 of record JAHEEY010000031.1, read on the forward strand.
AGGTAGATGTCCCGGGTCCATCGGGCGGAGAATTGGTCGGCGCTGATGACGTTCCAGGCGGGGGCGCCGCCGCCCCAGTCGAAGTCGATGACCGGATCGTCGCGGACCAACGCGGGCTGACCACTCAAGCCCATATTATTGAAATACTCACCGCGCCAGTTGTAGATAGCGGTAGGGGGGCCGGCAACAGCGACCCAGTTGAGTTTGGCGATGGCCTGACCGCCGACTTGATAATATTCGACCTTGAGCTGATGGGAACCGCTGTTGAGGTAGAAGTCAGCGCTGAGGGAGTGGACCTGGCTGTCCCACCAGGAGTCGATGATCAGGAGGCCGTCGACCCAGACGCGCATGCCGTCATCCATGGTAGCGGTGAAGCGGTAGACGCCAGCTGACACGTCGATGGTGCGCTGCCATTGGGCGGAGAAATGGTTGTGGTCGATGCCGGCGATAGGGGCGCCGCTGCCCCAGTCGTGGTTAATCTCGGATTCGGTCTGCTCCAGCAGGGGAGTGCCGGAGAGGGTGCTGTTGTCCCAATAACGGGCGTGCCAGCCGGAATCGGCATTAGCGGCCTGAGGGGCTGAGACGGCGAAGATGGCAGCCAGTAGCAGCAATACGATGAGCGAACCTGAGAAGCGGGCTCGCTTTGAGCTGTTTGTAAGCGTAAACATGATATCACTCCGTTTGGACAATTCATAGCTGCCGGCTCATAGGGAGGCGGCTTCCATTAATTGGTCTTGTAAACCGAGGGTTGGATGGTCTCTGCTCTTCTAGAGCTTCTCGGGTTTACCTATAAGTCGAATTCTTCGACTGCTGCTGGCAGTGAAAACGCCGGCATGCCTGTTCAAGCTGAGGGGCAAGATCCCATGGAATGTTGCAGGCGGTGACGCATGATTGGCTCATATCTACTAATATGTCGGAGCAAAGGGGGTTTTTATAACAGCTAAATTGCCCCGCTTTGGCGAACCATTCCGTTGTAAAGCATCCAGGTTTATCTTAGCAACCGGCGGTTACTGAGGTGGTGCGGCATTGTTACAGATTGAGTACGATTTGTGACGGTTTCGTAACAGGGGGAGGCGGCGTGCGAGGTGGTTGGGTGGTTTTGGATTGGGGTGGAGGGCAGCAGCCCTGGCCTGGGCTCTCAGCAGGCCAGGGTCGAGCGGGCGATCAACTAGGCGGCTGCCGGCTCTTTTTGAGCCAGGTGCTGTTCAATGGCGCGTTGGAGCTTGGATGGCCAGAAGTCGTAGGGGCCAAGCCCGGCAGCGTATTCGACACGTCCGTTTTCGCCGATCAGGTACAGACGTGTGGGCCAGGCGGCATACGCCTTGTTGACGGCATCGTCCATTTCGTCGACATAGGTGCGAATGCCGTATGCCAGGGAGTCCTGACATTGTCCCGCCGCGGCACGGCGTTCTTCGATGGTTGTAGGGTCATGCAGATCGGTGGACGCTTTGGGGCTGAATCTTTTGACCAGCCTTCCGAGCAATCCTTTTCCGAGCCACCAGCCATCAACCGGATGGGCTTCGCGGATATAGACGGACAGGAATTCGACCTGATGGTGATACCGCTGATAGAGATCATGGAGACGCACGGTCCCATTGACGTAGGGCGGTCAGGTGAAACTGCCGAAGATCAAGGCGACCGGCCTTTTCCCGCGAAAATCAGAGAGGCGCACAGTCTTGACCCCGGTGACGTCGGTCAGTTCAAAATCGGGGGCCAGGTCGCCCACTTTGGGAGCATGGATGTCGTGGGCCTTCTGCCAGGCGGTGTGCTTATTTCGATATTGAAGGTTTTCTCGAAAGAATTTGAGCGGCATCGTTTTCTCTCAATCGTCTATCCCGGGGGAATAGCGCTAACCAGGAAAACTGATAAAGGGGTGCATCGTTCGCCGCTTCTATTATAGATGATCGGCGGCGAGATGGGGGTAGGGATGATCAAAAACGCCAGGGTCGTCGCTAGCGATGACCCTGGCGTTTGAGCAGCTGAAAATAAAGAGCCTTATGAGCCGTTGGGGACGAAGGAATTGAGAATCCTGGTGTAGTTGGCCCGCTCGAAGGCGGCCGGTTCGGCACAGTTGATCTGGCTGAGGCTGCCCCGCATTTGAACAACGGACTCATATTCGTGGTCGATGAGCCATGTTTCCAGGTCGGCCAGGAGATCGGCGACACGTCCGGTGCCGTTCTTGAGCAGTTCGGAGGCCAACATGGTGATCTTGGCGCCAGCCATCAACCCCTTAAGGATATCTTCGACGTTATGGACGCCGGTGGTCAGGGCCAGATCAGCCTGGACGCGGCCATAGAGAATGGCGATCCAGCGCAAGGGCAGACGGAGCTCGTCGGATGTGCTCAGGGCCAGATTGGGAACGACTTCCAGCGTTTCCGGATCCAGGTCGGGTTGGTAGAAGCGGTTGAAGAGGACCAGGCCGTCGGCACCGGCGTCGGAAAGCCGTTTGGCCATATTGGCCATGGCGCTGAAGTAAGGATTGAGCTTCATGGCGACCGGGATGGTGACCGACGATTTAACGTCTTTGAGGATATCGAGGTAGATCTGCTCGACTTCGGCCCCGCTCAGGGTCGGATCGGTGGGCAGGTAGTAGACGTTGAGTTCCAGGGCATCGGCGCCGGCGCTCTGCATCTCTTTGGCGTATCTGATCCAGCCGCCGGTGGAAACGCCGTTGAGGCTGGCGATGACGGGGATATCGATGTTTCGCTTGGCCCACTGGATATGCTCCAGATAGGCGTCGGGGCCGATGGCGTATTCTTCCGCTTCCGGGAAGTAGCTCAATGCCTCGGAGAAGCTTTCCACGCCATGGGTCAGATATTTATCCAATGTCTGCGTTTCATGGGTGATCTGTTCTTCGAAAAGCGAGTGCAGCACGATGGCGGCAGCCCCGGCATCCTCCAATCTGCGAATGTCATCTCTGTTTCGCATCAAGGGGGATGACGATGGGACCAGGGGGTTCTTGAGCTGGAGTCCGAGATAAGTTGTACTCAAATCCATGGTATTTCTCCTTCAGTCAATCAAGGACATGGGTGATTGGCCGGAGCCGATCACCCATGTCTCTTTGGTTGTAGTTAGTTACCGTTCTTGTTTTCGGCTAACTTGGCGTGGATTTCCCACCGTTTGGCGGTGTCAGCCTTGGCCAGCTTCAACAGTTTGGCGGCCCGTTCCGGGTGGCTCTTGGTGAGCATGTTGTAGCGACCTTCACGGTAAATGTATTCTTCCAACGGCCGTTTGGGCGCCCGTGAATCCAATTGGAATGGATTGAGTCCTTGTGATTCCCGATCGGGGTTGTAGCGGTAGAGGGGCCAGTAGCCAGTTTCTACGGCGCCTTTCTGCTGATCGAGGCCGTACTGCAGGTCATAGCCGTGGGCGATGCAGTGGGCGTAGGCCACAATCAGTGAGGGGCCGTCGTACGCTTCGGCTTCCATGAATGCTTTGATGGTTTGGGCATCATTGGCGCCGAAGGCGATACGGGCGACGTAGATGTTGCCGTAGCTCATAGCCAACATCCCCAGGTCTTTCTTAGGCATCGGTTTCCCGGCGGCAGCGAATTTAGCGACCGCTGCCCGCGGGGTGGCTTTGGACATCTGGCCGCCGGTGTTGGAGTAGACCTCGGTGTCCATCACCAGGACATTGACGTTTCGTCCGGAAGCGAGGACGTGATCCAGCCCGCCGTAGCCGATATCGTAAGCCCAGCCATCGCCACCGACGATCCAAACGCTCTTGGTGACCAGGATGTCGGCCATGCTGAGGAGGTTGTTCATCTTGGCGCTGAGGGCGGGATTTTCGGAGGCCCCTTCTCTGAGGGCTTCCTGCAGCCGCATCTTCAGTTCACCGACACGGCCGCGCTGTGCCTGAATCTCGGTTTCGTCTACCTGCTCGGCGTAAAGGATGGCGTCGGTCAGCTGATGGCCGACCTGCTCGCGGAGTTCACGCAGTAAGTTGGTAGCGGCTTCTTCGCGTTGGTCGAGGGCGACCCGCATGCCAAAGCCGAATTCGGCATTGTCCTCGAATAGGGAGTTGGACCAGGCGGGGCCGCGGCCGTCGGCGTTCTGGCTCCAGGGGGTAGTGGGGAGATTGCCGCCGAAGATGGAGGAGCAGCCGGTGGCGTTGGCGATAATCGCACGGTCGCCAAAGAGCTGGCTCATCAGCTTCAGATAGGGGGTCTCACCACAGCCGGCGCAGGCACCAGAGAACTCGAACAGGGGCTCCAGCAGCTGGGAGTATTTGACCTGATTAAGCGGAATGCTGGTGCGGTCGACTTGAGGAAGGCCGAGGAAGAAGTCCCAGTTTTCCTTTTCGGTCTGGCGCAAGGGGAGCTGGGGCACCATGTTGATGGCTTTGAATTTGGGCTGAGATTTGTCTTTGACCGGGCAGACTTCGACGCATAAGCGGCAGCCGGTGCAATCTTCCGGGGCTACCTGCAGGGTGTAGGACATCTCTTTGAATTCTTTGAAGCGAGCTTCGGTCGACTTGAAGGTCGCCGGGGCGTCTGCCAGCAGGGCGGAATCGTAGATTTTCTCGCGGATGACGGCGTGGGGGCAGACGAAGACGCATTTGCCGCATTGGATGCAGATGTCTGAGTTCCAGGCTGGGATCTCGGTGGTGACGTTGCGCTTTTCCCATTTGGTGGTGCCGGTGGGGTAAGTGCCGTCCACAGGCAGCGCGCTGACGGGTAATAGATCACCCTCTCTGCCGATAATCCGACCGGTGACATTCTTGATAAACTCGGGCGCAAAGTCAGGGATGAGGGCGGGGCGCTCGAAACTGCTGGTAGCGGCTGCGGGCACTTTCACCTGGTGTAAATGGGCCAGGGCGGCATCGACGGCGGCGTAGTTTTGAGCAACGACCGCTTCGCCACGCTTGCTGTAGGTCTTCTTGATGGCGTTCTTAATGGCAGCGATGGCTTCATCGGTGGGCAGAACGCCGCTGAGGGCGAAGAAGCAGGTCTGCATGATGGTGTTGATACGCCGGCCCATCTTGGTTTCACTGGCTACCTGGTAGCCGTCAACCACGTAGAAGCGGAGCTTCTTTTTGATGATGGTCTGCTGGGTGCTCTTGGGCAATTTGCTCCATACTTCATCTTCCGAGTAGGGGCTGTTGAGCAAGAAGATAGCCCCTTCTTTGGCCTGAGTGAGCACATCCATCCGTTCCAGGAAGGTGAACTGATGGCAGGCGACAAAGCTGGCTGATTCGATGAGGTAAGGGGCTTCGATGGGATTCGGGCCGAAGCGCAGGTGGGAGACGGTGACGGCGCCGGATTTCTTGGAGTCGTAGACGAAGTACGCCTGGGCGTAGTTGTCGGTATCTTCACCGATGATTTTGATGGAGTTTTTATTGGCGCCGACGGTGCCGTCGGCACCCAGTCCGTAGAAGACGGCGCGCACGATGTCATCTGGTTCGATGTCGAAGGCGGCATCCCATTCCAGACTGGTGTGGGTGACGTCATCATGGATGCCAATGGTGAAATGATTCTTGGGTTTCGGTTTGGCCAGTTCATCCAAGACCGCTTTAGCCATGCCCGGGGTGAACTCCTTAGAGGAGAGGCCGTAGCGGCCGCCGATGACCCGCGGCGGAATGGCGAAAGGCGCGGTCCCTTCGGCGAAGCTTTCGGAGATGGAGGAGACCAGGTCAAGGTAGAGAGGCTCGCCAGTGGAACCGGGCTCTTTGGTGCGATCCAGGGCGGCGATGCTCTTGACGGTGACAGGTAAGGCACTGATGAAAGCGGACATGTCAAAGGGACGGTATAAGCGTACTTTGAGCAGACCAACTTTTTCGCCCTGGGCAGCCAGGTGTTCGACGGTGGCTGCGGCTGTTTCCGCGCCGGAACCCATCATGACGATGACCCGTTCGGCATCCGGGGCGCCCACGTAGTCGAACAGATGGTATTGGCGGCCGGTTAGTTCAGCGAATTTGTCCATCGCTTTCTGGACGATGCCGGGGGCTGCCAGATAGTACGGATTGGCGCTTTCCCGAGCCTGGAAGAAGACGTCGGGATTTTGGGCGGTGCCGCGAATGACCGGTTTATCGGGGGTCAGGCCGCGAGCGCGGTGGGCGTGAAGCAGTTCATCGCTCATCATGGCGCGGAGGATATCATCTCCCAACGCTTCGCTCTTGTTGATCTCATGGGAGGTGCGGAAGCCGTCGAAGAAGTGGAGGAAGGGCACCCGGGCTTCCAGGGTCGCCGCTGAAGAAATCAGGGCGAAGTCGGTTACTTCCTGGATGGAATTAGAGGCCAACAGACCGAAACCGGTGTTGCGGGCGGCCATGACATCGGAATGGTCGCCAAAAATGGAGAGCGCTTGCCCAGCTACTGAGCGGGCGGCGATGTGGAAGACGGTGGTGGTCAGCTCGCCAGCGATCTTGTACATGTTGGGGATCATCAACAGCAAGCCCTGGGAGGCGGTGAAGGTAGTGGTGAAGGCACCAGCCTGCAAGGCACCATGAACGGCACCGGCAGCGCCGCCTTCGGCTTGCATTTCGACGACCATGGGGATGGAGCCCCAGATGTTTGTCTGTCCCTGGGCAGAGTATTGGTCAGCCCATTCGCCCATTGGCGACGAGGGCGTGATGGGATAAATGGCAATGACTTCATTGATGCGGTGGGCAACCCGCGCAGCCGCTTCATTGCCATCTATCGTTATCATCTCTTTTTTCATAGTCAGCACTCCTTATCTAGCCAGGAGAGGCGCAGATAACACCACTTCACTGGGCTTGTAAACGTTTCTGTTACGCCGTCATTGTGAATAGTTAGACGTTTCGCTGGTGATTCATTAGTTGGTGTAAACAACTGTTTATCAGCTGATGCCGTCGGGGACAACGGTCGCGGGACGGTCACTCATTGCGAATTTATTTTAAGCCTCAGCGGGTAGCTTCAACAGTGACAGATTGCATGTTTGCAACTGATGAAAGTCATTCATAGAACAGATGATGGCAATACCTATGACCGAACGGGCGAAAATCGGCAATATTGCGCATAGACGAGGGATGTGGTGGCTATGTGAGAGGGGGAAGCCATCCGGGGGAAAGCGATGGAGGTGCCTGGGCAGCCTTCGCTTTCCCCCGGATGGAGGGTGAACCGGCTGGCGCCGGTCAGTCGGTGATAGTTATGGCGGCGCTGCTTGAGCGTCCCCAGACGGATAGATCGTACATGGCAGATAGCTCTGACGGCATAGCCACGAAGGAGCCTACATGGGTGGCGCGGGCGAAGTAGGTGATGGTGCGCGATCCGCTGTCCATTTCGGTGATGAAGAAGCTGACCCGGTCGCCGCGGATCTCCTTGTAGTTGTAGCCGTACTCCTGCCAGTAGGTGTGGGGCTCGGCATCGGCGACGGCGACATGGCTGCTGCTGTTGAGGCTCTCGTTGAGCGCTTCGAGGCCGCCGGGCAGGCTGTCTTCCAAGAGAATATAGGAAGCACGTTGGGGCATATTAACGGTTAAACTGACCTTTACCAGCTGGCCGGCCTGGAATCGGCTGATCGCCTGGTTGGTCTCCGGGTCTAGATAGACGCGGCGGATTTTGACGTCGCCGGCGTCGTCGATCTTCTGTTGAGCGAGATAGACGCGGCTGTTGATGACGTAGTAGAGCCTTCCGCCGCCGCTTTGGGTGACCCGAATCCGGTTCAGCCCTGTCTGCAGATTTTCATAGGGAATGGTCAGGCTGACGGCGGGCTCTCCCCGGCCGAGGCTGCCGCTGGCGAAGAGGGCGTCATTGAGGAACATCTGGTAGCTGGTGCTGGCAGCTGACTCGGAGAAGCTGGTCGCCAGCAGATGGTCGGTCAAGCCGAGAATGGCGTAGGACGTTTCATTGGTGGTGCCCCATCCTTGCTGCCGTTTCTGGCCCATGAGCCAGCGGACGATGCCGGGCTCCAGTTCGTGGCCGGGCTCGATCTGGGCGAACGCGGAGAGGGCCAGGGCGGTACTGCGGGTGGCGGAGGCCATACTCTTCTGGTAGTAGGCGCCGTCGTAATCCTCGCCGGCCCAGTAGGCTGTTTCATCGCTGATCACGGCTGTATCGGCCAGATAGTCGATGATCTGCCGGGCTTCGGCCGTTCTGCCGATATTGTGCAGCGCCAGGGCCAGTCCGGCCTGGCTGAAGGTGTCCAGAGCGTCCCATGTTTCCGCCAAGGCGACGGTTTCATCGACGTTTGGCTGTCCGGCGACGGCCATGCTGTAGAGGGCGTACGCTCTGGTGCGGATGTCCATGCCGTCCAGGTTTTCATCAAGCCAGCTGACACCGCGGTCGATGACGGCGGCATCTACCTCGTAGCCGGCATCCTCCATCACCGCCAGGCCGAAGATGACCCAGGCGGTCTGATAATCATGGCTGCTGTCATCGTACCACCAGCCCCAGCCGCCGTCGTTGTGCTGGTAGCCGTAGAGCCGCTGCAGCCCGGCATTGACCTTGGCGGGCAGGTCAGCCTGGAAGGTGGGGTTGGTGATGCCCAGCTGGAAAAGGGCCCGGCCGACAACGGCGTTGGGCAGCGCCCGGCTCATGGTCTGCTCGACGCAGCCGTAGGGGAAGCCGGTAAGATATTCCAGCCCTTCGAACAAGCTGCCGGCGATGGAGCGGCTGAGCTCGATCTTGACGCCGCTGCTGGGCAGGGCGCCGGCGGGCAGGTCGATGGTGGTGGCTAACTGTCCGGTGAACTGGCCCACCTGACTGGCGACGTCGGGCACTGACAAGGGGCGGATAGAGAGGGGCAGCTGCACCGAGTCTTGAATGACGCCGGCGACGCTGGCCTGGATAATGATCTGGGCTTCGCCGGCAGACCGGGCGTCAAGGGACCAGCCGACCAGCCGCTGTTGTCCAGAAGCAAGGGTGATGGTTTGGGTCAGCTGATCTGGTTTGGCCGCCAGCAGTTCCTGGTCAACCCCCAGCTGGAGTTCGATTCGCTGGCTGTCCGGGCTGTAGTTGTGGATCACCGCTGACAGGTTGAGCTGATCGCCGCTGGTGAGGGTCCGGGGCAGGATGGGGCGGACGATGATATCCTGACGGGTGACGATGTTGGTGACCGCCTCACCGACCTGGGTGTCGGCAGTAGCCGCTTTGGCGGTCAGCCGCCAGCTGGTGAGGTTGTCGGGCAGGGTGATGGAGACGCTGGCTTCGCCTTTATAGTCGGTATGGAGCACCGGGAACCATTCGGCGGTATCGGGGAAATCTGCCCGGGGGTTGCCGGCGAGATCGCCGCCGCCGCCACCGCCGCCGCCGCCGCCCAGATAGCGGATGGGTGAGAGGGCATCGAAGGTCTTTACCAGATTGTCTCGTTCATGGTAGAAGGTATCGAAGATGTCGCCGGATAGGTCGTCGCTGAGGGTGAAGATGGCCTCGTCGACCATGGCTAGAGAGAGTTCGGCGGAGACCGGGGTGCCGGCTTGATTGGTGACCCGGACGGTGAAGGTGGCTTCGTCGCGCGGGGCGTAGCTTTCCCGGTCGGGGGTAATGGAAACCTGCAGCCTCTTGCCGGTGACGGGCACGCTGAGGTTGACGCTGGCGACCTGGAGCCGGCTGTCGGGCAGGCTGCTCCAGGCATTTTCTGTCAGCCGGGTATCCTGCTCCTGCCAGGCGTTGACGGTTACATGGATGTTGGGGGCATCATCGGCCTGGATGGGCAGCTCAATGATGGTGACGGGAGCGGTGAGCTGGATCAGCTGTTCTCGGCGGGTGGTGCCCCGCTCCACGGTGAGCAGCGCCGGGCCGCTGAACTGGGATTCGATGAGCAGCCGAGCGGCATCGCCGGGGGCATATTGGTCTTGCTCGGTGTCGATGTGCAGGGCATCCCCTCTGCCGAACCAACTGCTGTAGAAGTCGCTGAAGGCGAAGATGTAGGTGTTGTATTCGATATAGTTGCCCAGCCGGTCGAGGCCGGAGACCCTGAGCTGGTAGTAGCCGGGTTGGCTGACGGCCATCTCCAGGCCGGCCTGGCCGTTGGCGGCGGTGGTCAGCGAGTGGGATTGGAGAATCGTGTCGTAGCTGTAGTTGGTCAGATTCCAGCGGCGCAGGGTGAGCTCCAAAGAACGGCCGCTGACCGGCTGGCCGAAAATGTCGATGAGCTCGGCCGAGATGGAGAAGCTTTCGCCGGGCTGGTGGGCGAAGCCGCTGGTATCGACTTTCAGCCCTTCGGCAGCGCTGAACAGCTGCACGGTGGCAAAGCCGCTGACGGTCTGGTGGCTGCCGTCGTCGACGGTAGCTTCAATGGCCAGGATGCTGCGGTTCAGGCTGCTGCGCCAATCAACCGGCTGCTGCTGATACCCTTTGTTTCTGGTGTTGAAACTGAAGGTAAAGCGGCCGTCGGCATCGGTGCGGCCTCTGCCGATAGGATCGTAGGTTTGAAACCAGATGTAGTCGGCGTCACTGCTCTCATCCCACCAGTAGCGTTCGCCCAACTGAAACAGGTTGACCACGATATCGGCGTTGGGGACTGGTTCGCCAAAGAAGTAGGCGCTGTCAATGGTGACATCGATGGTTTCGCCACTGACATACCGTTGGGCATCGGTCTGCACGGTTACCTGGTAGTCGGGTTTGCGGTAATCTTCGACTTTAAAGATCTGGCGGTAGTTTTCGCCTTCTACAGACAGTTCCACGGCATATTCGCCCAGCATGGCGCCGTCGCCCAACTGGAAGGAGCCGTTGACGGTGCCGAAGGAGTTGGTAGCTAATTCAAAGGTCTGAACCACGTTATCCCGGGCGTCGCGGATGCGGGCGGTAACCGCGGTGCCTTCAGGAATGATGTCCAGGATGGCGTCATCATCGCTCCGGATGATCCCTTTGAAGAACATCTGCTGTCCGGGGCGGTAGATGGGACGGTCGGTGTAGATATAGGCGGCGTAATCGACGGCCTCCGGTTCGGGCTGCCACCAGCCCATCCAGGAGCTGCTGCTGCGCCATTCATTGCTCAAGCCGCTGGCGGTGACGTCTTCGGCCTGCCGGGCGATGACGATAAGCGGCTGGGGGTCGCGGTCGACCTGGGTGCGGAAGACGCCGTTGTCCGAGGTGGTGCCGCTGGCAAGCCGCTCACCATCGCGGGCGTAGACCTCCACGGTCAAGCCGGAGACCGGGCCGCCGTTGATGTCGGTGACCCAGGCGACGATCTGATCGCCAGCCTGCTTGACGGTGATAGTGTTGCGGCTGAGGAGCAGGATGAGCTGGTCGTTGAGGAACTCCGCTTTCATATTGAGGAGGTAAAGTCCGGGCCGGACGTCTTCAGGGATGATCAGCTCCTGAACATTGGTGTAGCGGACCGGTGTAGCCAGGATCTCCTGGTCCCAGCTCTTGATCAGGGCGGCGCCATCGGTGGAGATGGGGCGTTCGGTTTCCCAGCCGGCGGCACCGCGGAAGCCGGAGGCGTACCGATCCAGAAACTGCTCCACATTGAGACGGTACAGCTCAAAGGTGACATCGTTTATTTCGGTCTGGTACAGCTGGTATTGGATTGCCCGGCGGCCGTCGACATCGACAACCTGGGCATTGGGGCCCCAGCCGAAGGTGGCGATGTTCTGCAGCCGGCCGGTGTGGAAGGCCCAGCTGTATGGTTTGTTGAATAGGGGCTCGCCCCCCAATCCGGTGATGCTGGTGTCGATGGTGACGGTGTAGTCGGTGTATTGGTCTAGATAGCCGCTTTCAGGGGCGAATATCAAGGTGGTCTCGCGCCAGCTGATCTGGCCGGCGACCGCCGGTTCGATGGTGAACGCTTCCTCGGCCGTAGCTTCGTCAACCAACCGGTCGAAGGTGACCCTGATGGTGGTAGCTGGATGGAGGTCGCTGCCGGATGGGGTGGCGCTGAGGACGGCGGACGGCGAAGCGAAGCTGATCGCCTCAGGGGCGGGCAGGGGATCGCCGGCGGCATCGATCAAGGGGGCGTTGAAGGAAAGGGTGAAATCAGTATCCGTCGGCAGCGGCTCGGCCGGGTTGAAGATGGCGGTTTTCAGGTCATCGGTCCAGCTGAGATCGCCAATGATGGCCGGGGTGAACTGGATAGCGCGGCTGACGCTTTGGCCGTCCATGGGGTAGTTGAACTGGATGCGGATAGGATCTTCTCGATGCTGGTCGTCGGGCCCGGTGGTGCGGGATATCAGCGCTTTGGGCCGGTAGATCCATTTGTAATTGTCCTCCAGGGCGATGCCGCGTTGATCGGCGGCGCTCTGGCCCAGGGTGAAATGGTAGAGGGTGTCGGGCGCCAGGGCTTCAGCCAGCTGTATGACCAAGGTGTCCTCTTCCCAAAGAGTTTGGAAGGGGACGGCAGGGGCGACGGTCAACGCCCCAACGACTGACGCCTGGTCCATCTCCTGGCTGAAGGTCAGCCTGATTTCAGGGCGACGCTCCGAGAGGGAGAAATCTCTGGGAGAGCGTTTGAGTATCTGGGGAGCGGCGGCGACTTGAAGGTCCCATTGGCGGTTTTGGGAGAGGGCCCGCCCTGAAGCCGAAAGCATCTGGTTGTCCAGCACAACGGTGTAGGCAGTGCCGGGGGTGAAACCCTGGTTTGGCAGGAAGGTCAGGCGGGTGGTTTCGTTGTTCCAGCTAAAGCGGCCTTCGACGAAGGGGGATATCAGCAGGGGCAGGTTGGCGCTGCCGGTATCCATCGGCTGATTGAATTGGATGGTGAGGGGTGCCTGGGGTGAGAACTGTTCCAGGAGGGCGGCATTGCTTACCTCTGCCTCTACTTGATCAGGCCACGGCTGCGTGGTGGCGGTGGGGGCGATGGTAGGGGTTGGGGCGGCGGTGGGCGCGGCGGTATCGACGGTGGTATCGGTGGAGGGCGGCGTCGATGCCG
>JAHEEY010000032.1 GCA_024640485.1 Chloroflexota bacterium
GGGAAAGGAACCGGATATGAGCGAAACGCGACCGAATCAATGGTGGGGCACGGTACCGCTGGGGTTGAACCAGACGGCGGTGCGCCAGATCGCTATGTTGAGGCTGGCCGCCAGCCATCTAACCGGTGAATGGCGGCTGAGCTACGACCAGCAGGATCTGCAGGAAGAGGACGATATGCCCCTGAGCGCCGAGGTAGTCGAGGCCGATGCGGCCCCGGAATACCCCCAGATTCAGCGATTTGTGTTTCGCGATTCCAGCGGCCCGCTGATGCTGCTGCCCGCTTTGGCCGACCGGCCGGTGGTGATCCAGCCGTTCCAGCCGTTCACCGTCCCCGCCGGCGAGGAAGGGGCCATTTTCGTCAGCACCCCCCTGTGGGTCCATCTGCAGCTGGGCAGCCCCGCCCAGACCCTGGCCTATCTGCCCATCCGCCGACCCACCGATACCTGGTTCGGCTCCAATACCATGGAAGGGGAGCTGTGCTACGCCAGCCGCACCTTCGGCCGTATGGGGCTGGCGGAACTGCCCCTGCGCCCCCACCGGGCAATCACCCGGGTGATCATCCACAACCGGGCCGCCAGCCCGCTGCTGGTGGAGCGGCTCAGCCTGCCGGTCCCCTACCTCTCCCTGTACGCAAGCGGCGATGCCCAGCTGTGGACTGAGTCGGTCTCCATGGAGCGGGACCGCGACGGGGCTCACGCCAATTTCCGTATTGAGAAGAGCGCCCCGGCGGAAGCGCCCGGGGCCGTCCTGGTCGCCGGCCCCCGCCAGGCCCCCGGTGACAGCTTATCATTCCGCGCCTTCGGCGCTTTGCTGCGCGGCGGCATCTGGAGTTGACCTTATGAGCGATTGGCTGCCTGCTGTTTGGGATTCGATTGATCGGGCCCGGCTGATGGACTTCGTCATGGCGGCGCTGCTGCTGGTAGTGGGCATCATCCTGGCCCGGCTGCTCAGCCAGGCATTGGTGCGCGCCTTCCAGGGGCGGCTGGACAGCCACCGCACCATGCTGCTCCGCCGCGGGACCAGCTATCTGGTGCTGGCCATCTTTATCTCCTCCGCCCTGTACCAGATGGGCTTCAACCTCAACGTGCTCCTGGGTACGGCCGGCATCCTTTCGGTGGCGGTCGGCTTCGCCTCCCAGACCTCCATGTCCAACCTGATCAGCGGCCTCTTTCTGGTAGCGGAGCGCCCATTTATGGTGGGAGATGTCATTACCCTGGGAGATACCACCGGCGAGGTGCTCTCCGTAGACCTGCTCTCGGTGAAGCTGCGCAAATTCGACAACACCTTTGTGCGCATCCCCAACGAGCTGCTGGTCAAATCCCAGGTGACCACCCTGACCAAATTCCCCATTCGCCGCGTCGATATCAAGCTGGGCCTCTCCTACAAGTCCGATCTGGCCCAGGTGCGGCAGCTGCTGTTCGCCGCAGCCGAAGGGAATCCGCTGGCGCTGCAGGAGCCCCGCCCGGTCTACATCTTCCTGGGCTTCGGCAGCTCTTCGCTGGACATCCAATTCTCGGTGTGGGCCACCCGCGAGAACTACCTGGCAGTGCTCAACGGCATCAAAGAAGAGATCAAGACGGCCTTTGACAGCGCCGGCGTGGAGATGGCCTTCCCCCATCTATCCCTTTACGCCGGCACCGGCTCCAACCCGCTGCCGGTGCAGTGGGTCGGCGGGACGCCGGCACAACAACCCGATGAACAAGGAAGCTGAGCATGGAACAATGGAAAACCGTCTCTCGACGCACCATCCTGGCCCACGATAAATTTCTCACCGTGGAAGCCCACCAGGTACAGCTGCCCGACGGCCAGCTGATCGACGACTGGTCCTGGGTCAAGACCCCCGATTTCGTCAATGTGGTGGCGGTCACCGAAGGCGGACAGTTCCTCTGCTTCCGGCAGGTCAAATACGGCATCGAGGGCACCTCATTGGCCCCGGTGGGCGGCTACATCGAGCCGGGCGAAGAGCCGCTGGCCGCCGCCAAGCGGGAGCTGATGGAAGAGACCGGCTTTCTGGCGGCCCGCTGGACCAGCCTGGGGGACTATCTGATGGACCCCAACCGGGGATACGCCCGGGGGCATATGTTCCTGGCCGAAGGGGCTCGAGAGGTGGCCGCCCCAGACGCCGATGACCTGGAAGAGCAGCTGCTGATGCGGGTCAGCCGGCAGGAGATGGAAGCGGGGCTGAACGCTGGGGAGTTCAAGGTGGTCCCCTGGAGCCTGGCGGTGGCGCTGGCCCTGCGCCGCCTGGAGCAAAACGGCCGGGTTTAACCGGTTTTTTTCCCCAGGCCCAACAGAAATCCTCTATAATAATCCCAGGGGCGGGGCCGATGTCCCGCCGTGTCTGATTGACAGGTTTTCCGGGAGGGTACCATGTTCCTACAGCTGCGCAGGCTGGCGGTAGAAAAGCCGCTGCTGTTCTCTCTGGCCGCTGTTCTACTTACCCTGTTTGCCGGCACCGCCGGCGTTTTGATCGGTATGCTCCTCAGCGGCGATCCCATGAATGGAATGCTGCCCCAACGGGCGGGCAAAATCGCCAGCTGGCTCTTCTGCCTGCTGCTGCTCGCCCGCTGGGACGCCCTGGCTGACGCCGGGGTCAGCCGCTTCGGCGGGCCGCCGCTGCTGATCCTCACCGCCGCCCTGGCGTTCTATGCCGCCGGCGCCGTCACCTGGAGCTTCTTCGGCGAATTCGTCTTCACCGTGCCCACCACCGCTGCCGGCAGGTCGATGATCTTCCAGCAGCTGGCCACCGGCCTCTTCGAGGAGTTCCTCTTTCGGGGGGTGATGTTCTACGGGCTGATGCTGGCCTGGGGCCGGGACAGCCGCGGCGCCCTCAAGGCCGCCCTGCTGTCGGCGGTATGGTTCGGGCTGCTCCATTTGGCCTATGCCGGATCGGAGCCGGCCTCGGTGGTCCTCCTCAACAGCGCCGCCGCCGCCCTCAGCGGCTTCTGGTACGCGGCGGTGGTCTGGCGGTTCAAGAGCATCTGGCCGGTGGTGCTCTTCCACGCCCTGGGCAACCTGCTGGTGCTGGCCAACAGCGCCGGCTACCCCATCGTTCCCCACGCTTACCTGCGGTCGATGCTCACCGAGCTGCCCCTGGCGATCCTGGCGCTCCTGTGGTTCAAAGAGGCCGCCCTGCAGCCCCATCAGCATCACCAGGCGGCATGAGCGGCAGGCGCCGGCAGCGGTACATCGCCAACTTCGAGCTGGACGGCTGGCCCCACCAGCAGCCGCCGGCGGAGCCCCACTCGGTGGCCGACGGGCTGGCGGTCTACACCGTCGGGGATGGCCCGCCGCTGCTGCTGCTGCCTTATCCCCACGCCCATACCCGGACGCCGATGATCCAGGGGGAGCTGGCTGAGGCCCTCTTCTCCCTGGGCCGGACCTTGATCAGCTTCGACCCGCCGGGCGCCTACCGCTCCCGCCGCCCGCCCCGGGCCGACATGGCCGAGATGCTGGGCTGCGCCGGGGAGACTCTGGTGCGGCTGGGGATCAGCGGGCCGGTGGATGTCGCCGGCCACTCCATGGGCGGGCTGTGCGCCCTGGCGATGGCGATTGAGTCCCCCCAGCTGGTGGAACGGCTGCTGCTGGTGGGCAGCTTCTCCGGCTTCCCGGCGGTGATGCGCTGGGGGATGCCCGGCAGCTGCTTCTCGCCCGCTTCCGCCGATTACTGGCGGCTGATCTTCTGGGGGCTGCGCATGGCTGCCGGCTGGTCCAACATGGCCCTGCACAAACGGCTGCAGAATCTGATGGGCCGGGTTTCGCTGGTTGATCGCCAGGCGTATCAGCCGGTGCGGATCCTCCCCGGTGACGCCCGCCTGCCCATCCCCATCCGTATGAAATGGAACCAGGGGATGCGCCAGCGGCTCTCCTACCACCGGCGGCTGCATGAAGTCAGCGCGCCAACCCTGATCCTGGCCGGACGGCACGATCCGCAGTCGCCGCCCCCCTGCGCCCATGAACTGGAGGCGGGCATTCCCGGCGCCCGGCTGATCTTCTTCCAGCGCAGCGGCCATTCCCCCTTCGCCGAGGAGCCGGCGCTGTTCCGGCAGGCTGCCGCCGCTTTTTTCAACGACGGCAGCTGACCTTTTTGACCGGCCCTAGCGGATGATCACCGGCAGGTAGACCGCCCACTCCTGCCGCACCACGGCTGTGGTGCCGGCCGATTGGCTGCTGACCAGATTATTGGCCGTGACCGTCACCGGGTATTGGCCCGGAGCGGCGTAGATATGGCTGGGGGCGGCGCCGGAAGCGATCCCGCCGTCGCCGAAGGCCCACTCATAGGTGACCCCGCTGCCGCTGGCCGCGCTGGCGGTGAAGCTGGTGGGCTGCCCCAGCTGGGTGGGGCCGTTGTTGCCCGCGGTCAGGCCGCTGATCGGCTGCTGTACGATGACCACCGTTGTCGCCGTCAGCTGGTTGGCGGCATTGATACCGGAGACGGTGGCGATGTACTGGCCGGCGGCGGCATAGGTGTGGCTGGGAGCGTCGCCGGAACCGCTGCTGCTGTCGCCGAACGCCCACTGGTAGCTGATGCCGCTGCCGCTGGATACGGTAGCGGTGAAAATGGTGGGCTGCCCCAGGCTGGTGGGCCCGCTGCTGCTGGCGGCCAGTCCGGAGATGGGCTGGTCAACCGGGGGCGTGTCCACGCCGGCTAAGAAGCCGCCGGACAAGGTGTAGCCGCCGCCGCCGGCCTCTGCGGCGTCCGGCTGCCCGGCGGTGCTGGCCAGCGTATAACCGCCGCCGCTGTCCCGGCTGCCGCCGCCGGCGTCAACAGTCCACCAGGAAAGATCATAGCCCGACCCGCTCTGGGCCATGCCGGCGATGGCGCTGGCCGCCAGCGCCGCCAGCAGGAGAGTAACCGCCAAAGCGCGTTTCATGCTCATCTCCTGGCCCCTCCGCGGCCTCGAGCCCAGAGCAGGGCCACCCCGGCCAGCGCCCCCAGGCTCAGGACAGTCGACAGGTTCAGGGCCAGCGGGCTCTGTTGGGCGGCGCTCGCGGGATCCAGGGCGTCCAGCTGCCGCCGCAGCGCGGCCACCTGTGCTTCCAGCACTTCTACCTGCCCCTGCTGCCGGGCGATCTGGGCGTCCTTCTCCTGGCTGATTTCGTATAACCCCTGGATCGCCGCCAGTGAGACGCCGTCAGTATCAATGGTATTGATATGGGTGTCGTCTTCGCCCAGGCCAAAAGCGGCCCGGAAATCCTGGGCCATGGGGCCGATGTGGCGGATATCGCTGTCCTGTGTCTTGTAGCGCCAGCTGGTGATGGGCACCTGGGCCAGCTTCTCCAGCAGCTGCCGGTTGTCGACGGCGGCCACGTCCGTCTTGCTGTTCCGATCGCTGAGGGTGGCCCAGCTGTTGCCGCCGGCAGCCACGGTGACGCCGGCGGTGGTGCCGCCGCTGCCGTTGATCCCGGTGACAAAGAAGACCCCGCCGGTGGCCCGGGCGGTGAAGGCGTTGTTGATGCTGCAGCCGTAATCGAAGTTATTGGCGTCGGCCCAGGTAAAGCAGCCGTGGTTGTATGATTTGGCCCGCAGGCCGGCGGCGAAGCTGGTGTTCCCCTGGGCCAGATTGCTGATCCCCCCAGGGACCATGGCGCCCCCGCCGCTGGCGAGGTTGCCGTTGCCGCCGCCCACGGAGGCGTCGAAGCCGCTGCTGCTGTTGCTGTTGCCGCCGGCGATGGTGCCGCCGCCCAGCGATACCCGGTTGTTGTAGCCGCCGCCGATGGTGGCGATGCCCAGGTTGGTGCCCACGGCAGCGCTGATCACATTCTGCTGCCCGCCGCCGATGACCCCGTAGCCGCCGTCGGCGCTGATCAAGCTGCCGTACCCGCCGCCGATGGTGGAGGCTGCTCCCCGCGCCTGGTTGCCGGTACTGGCGGAGCCGTTCCAGCCGCCGCCGCCGATGGTGGAACCGGCGCCGTCAGCCGTGTTGCCCCTGCCGCCGCCGATGGTGGAACTGGCGCCGACAGCCGTGTTGTACGCGCCGCCGCCGATGGTGCCGGCGCTGCCGCCAGCGGCATTGTACTCACCGCCGCCCACAGTGGCGCTGCGGGTGGAAGCGGTGTTGAATCCGCCGCCGCTCATCGAGGCCCATTCACCAGCGGCCCGGTTGCCGTGCCCACCGGCGATGGTGGCGGCAAAGCCAGTGGCCACATTGAACACCCCGCCGCCAATGGTGCCGTTGGCGATCAACTGACCGCCGCTGACCGTGTTGGAGTAGCCGCCGCCGATTGTGGCATTCTGAGTGGTGGCCAGGTTGAGATCGCCGCCGCCGACATAGGAAACATAGCCGCTGGCCACGTTGTAGAATCCGCCGCCGATGGCGGACGAGCTGCCGGTAGCGTAATTGTGCAAGCCGCCGGCGACCACGGCGTAATCACCCGTGGCCTGGTTGTCAATGCCGCCGCCAATCGTTGAACCGTAGCTGTCGGCATGATTGCCGCGGCCGCCGCCGACGCTGCCGAAGTTGGACATCACCCGATTCTCATAAAAGAACTGCCCGCCGCCGGAAATAGTGCCGCCGTAGATAGTTGGCGAGATATAGTTGTACGAAGAGCCGCCGGTGATATTGGGGGAGTTCGGGTTGGGCTGCAGCCGCAGCGCCACCTGGCCGTTGGCGCCCAGGTTCAGGGGCATGTCGTCCCGCGTGCCCAGGAAGTTGGCGCTGCCCGCGCCGCTGTTGCCGGTTAATCCCCAGTTGCCCAGGGCATAGGCGGCATACGGGGCGGCGGTCAGCTCCGTACGAGGGCTTAGAGTGCTGTAGTTGGCGTCGCCGGTGCATTTCACCGCCGTCTCCAGCCAGCGTGCCTCTCCAGTAAACGCCGCCGTGCCGAAATTCAGCTGCACGGTGAACAGCCCGTTGACCACCGGCACGGAGCTGAAGCCAAAGGAGCCGTAAGAGCTGCCGCCGCTGGCCGAGTCCCACAAAGTGGTATAGATGCTGCAGTTGTCGTTGACCGGCTGATCATCTTTGTTCAGCCGCCCCTGGTATGTGAAAGCAAAGCTTGCTGGCGCCAGCGGCTCTGCCGGCTGGTTCCCCTGCGCGAATACAGTGACACCGGCGGTGAATACGACCGCCAACAGAATAGGCAACGCTATCCAAAGTGACCGCTTCATATTCAATTACTCCCAACGACTCTATGGATTTCTATCGAGGCACATCCGCCCACCAAAAGGGGACGAATATTCGCTTAATTATAATGGAGAATCCCCCGGAATGTGCAACAGGTTTATCCAGTCTTAAATATTGATGGTCAGCTGCGGCTGGATAGTTTGCCTGCGCCATTCCTCGGGGTACACTTGCCGGGAATCAACCGCGAAAGGAGTGTTTATGGCTGCCAAATTGAGAGCTATCGGCCGGATCCGGCTGTCGTTGATCTTCCTGGCGCTGCTGCTCATCGGGCTCAGCTGGGCCGGCGCCCTGGCACCCCGGAAGGGGCTGACCGTCCGGTCGCTTTCCCAGGATGGCGTGCCCATGCGCTTTATGGTCCCTCGAGGGGCGGCAGACGCCCCCGGCGTGATCATCGCCCACGGCTTCGGCGTCTCCCAGCAGATCATGCTGGGGTACGGCTACAGCCTGGCCCACGCCGGCTACGGGGTGCTGCTGCTGGACTTCGAAGGGCACGGACGCAGCCCGGCCCCCTTCGACCGCGGCGGCAATGCCCTGCGGCGCAATCTCGACTCCGCCTACCAGCAGCTCATCCGGCAGCCGGAGATCGATCCCGCCCGCGTCGGCCTGCTGGGCCATTCCATGGGCAGCGGCGCGGCCATGGGGGCCGGCATCGATCATCCCGAACGGTACCAGGCGGTAGTGGCGGCGTCGCCCACCGGCGCCGAAGTCACCCCCGAGCTGCCCCGCAACCTGTTCATGCAGGCGGGCCAATGGGAGCCCCGCTTCGTTACCAATGCCGAGGAGCTGCTGGCCCGTGCCGGCGGCCCGAACAGTGATTTCGCCGCCGGACTGGCCCGCTCCATGGTCACTATTCCCCGGGCAGAGCATATCCTGATCCTGTTCAGCCCTGACGCCCACAGCAGCGCCGTCAATTGGTTCAACCGCGCCTTTGGCCGCGACACCCTCTCCAGCTACACCGACCGCCGGGCCCTCAATTACGCCATCACCCTGGCCGGCTGGATGATTCTGCTGCTGGCCGCCGCCCCGCTGCTGCCCCAGGCGGCGCGCCCCCCGGCGGATCCCCGCCGCCGCCCCTGGCATCTGCTGGGGCTGGCGTTGTTCCCCTTTGTGGCCGCCACCCTGACCGCGGCAGCCGACAAACTGGTGCCCCTGGCCTCCCTGGGCGGGATCATGGTCGGCGGCGCTGCCGCCCTCTATTTCGGCTTCATGGGGCTGGGCTGGCTTTTGGCCGGCTTCCGACCTTCCCGTCCAGCGCTGAACGATCTGTTCTGGGGCGGGGCGCTGTTCGCCTTCCAATGGATCGCCTTCGGAGCGATGATCCATCTGGTGCTGCTCAACTGGCTGCTGGTGCCCGCCCGGCTGATTCGCTGGCCCTTCATGGCGGCGCTGTTCCTGCCCTGGCTGCTGGCTGCCGGCTACGCCCAACAGGGTGCCTCGCCGCTGGCCCGTCTGGGTTGGTGGCTGGGGCAGACCGCGGCCATCTGCGCCGGCATCTTCCTGGCGGTTCAGATGGTCCCCTCCCTTTCTGTGTTAATATTGGCGATGCCGATGCTGCCCATCGTCTTCGGGCTGATGGCCATCAGCAGCGCCGCGGTGCAGAATCCTTGGGCCAACGGTGTGGGCAACGCCCTCTTTTTCGGCTGGCTGATATTGAGTTATTTCCCATACGGCGGCTGATCCGCCGGCAACTGCCCTGGGGCTTTCCCATGAGGAGACGGTATGCTTTACGTAGACGCGCCCAAGATCAATGATCCCCGCATCAATCTGGCCATCGAAGAACATCTGCTGCGCAATGTGCAGGTTGACGATTCCATCCTGCTCTTTTACATCAACGAGCCGGCGGTGATCATGGGCCGCAACCAGAACAGCCAGCAGGAGATCGATCCCGACTATATCCGTGAGCAGGGGATCCACGTGGTCCGCCGGCTCAGCGGCGGCGGCGCCGTCTTCCACGATTTGGGCAACCTCAACTTCAGCTTCATCACCCCCAGCCGGGCCGGGCTGCACGACTTCGCCCGCTTCACCGGGCCGGTGATCCAGGTGCTCCGCGCCCTGGGCATTGACGCCGAGCTGCGCGAGAAGAGCGCCATCTTCGCTAACGACAAGAAAGTGTCGGGCAATGCCCAATACGCCGCTTCCGGACGGATGTTCAGCCACGGCACCCTGCTGTTCGATACCGACGTCTCCATGATGCTGCAGGCGCTCAACCCCCGTAAGGCGGTCATCGAGTCCAAAGCAGTGCAGTCGGTGCGCCGTTTTGTCACCAACCTGAAAGATCTGTTGGACCCCTCATACGACATCTACAAGCTGAAAGCGGATATCGTCGCCGCGGTGTTTGAGGGGAGCCAGCCGGAGCGCTACCTGCTGGACGAGGAAGATTGGCAGGCGATCAATCAGCTCTCCCGTGACAAGTACCAGAGCTGGGATTGGAACTACGGCCGCTCCCCCAAATTCAACCTGCAGAAGAGCGCCCAGACCGAGGCCGGCAAGCTGGACGTGCGCATTGACGTGGCCAAAGGGGTCATCCAGGGGGTCAAGATATACGGCGACTTCATTGGCCCCTACCTGGTCTCGGAATTGGAGGAGCAGCTGGTGGGGCTGCGCCACCAGCGCGAGTATCTGGAGGAAACGCTTGACCAAATCGACCTAAGCCGGTATTTTGGGGGCTTGCGGAAAGAGGTTCTTCTGCAGCTGCTCTATTAATTTCAACCTCGTCAAAACCGTCGCCTGCTCATTCCTGAGGCGGCATCATCAAGCAATGGAATCCTATGTTCTTTAGACTTCTACCCATTTTGCTGAGCGCTCTCATCCTGGCAGCCCATTACATGCGCGGCGGCTACCCGCTGTTCATGTTGATCTACCTGCTGGCCCCATTTCTGCTGCTGAAAAAACGCCCCTGGGCGGTCAGAGTGGTGCAGCTGCTGATGTGGTGGGGAACCCTGGAATGGCTGATCACGATTTTGCTCCTGATTGAGGAGCGGATCGCTCTTAATGAAGATTGGCTGCGGATGGTGATCATCCTGGGCGCGGTCACCCTGCTGACCGCCGGCTCCACTTTTGTCTTCCGCGCCAGGGTGATGCGGGAGCGGTACGGGCTGATCAAGCAGCCGCCGGCTCCGGTCGAAGAAGCTGCCGCCTGACTTCCGATTGGCGGCGGCCCTAGGAACGCCTATGTCTAACAGTAAAGATGCTCCCCGGCAGAATGCCGCCCTGGTGGCGGCAGCGATCCTGCTGCTGCTGATGTTTCCGGCCAATTTTCTGGTCGATGTCCCTTCAGACGGCTGGTGGAAAGCCAGCGGCCTGGGGGTGCTGATGCTGGGGCTGATTTTTGTCAGCCTGCCCTTCGCTCACCTGCCCAGGTACGGACGCCCCCAGAAGGGTGAGCCGTTTTACGCCACCACCCGGCTGGTGATCGAGGGGATCTACCAGGTAGTCCGCCATCCCCAATACCTGGGGTACGCTTTGCTGGCCCTGGGGCTGGCCCTGCTCGATCCCCACCCGCTGATGATCACCCTGGCTGCCGGCAGCGGCATCTGCTTCTACCTGCAGGCGATCCACGATGACAATCACAACCAGCAGCAGTTCGGCGAGGAGTACAGCCAGTACGCCGCCGCTGTCCCTCGCTTCAACTTCCTGCTGGGGCTGCTCCGCTGGGCCTCCCGGGCCTCCTGAGCGGCGGCCGTCTGCCTGGCGGCAATCACCTTTCCCCACAACCGGTACGTGTTGGCCCTGGCGGCCAGGAGGAACTTCAGATGAATGAAATTGTATTGAAGCAGCTGCGTGATCTGCTGGCGTCCACGCAGGTCGCCTCCCTGGGCAGCCTGCGCGACGGCGCCCCTCAGGTGACCATGGTCCAATACGCCGCCGAGCCGGACCTGGCCCACTTCTACCTGCACCTCAGCGGCCTGGCCCACCATACCCAGAACATCGCTGCCGACCCACGGGTCAGCTTGATGGTCATGGAGCGCTCCGATCACCCCGATCCGCAGACCTGGGCCCGGGTATCGATCCTGGCGCAGGCGGCGCCGCTGCCCGCCGGCGACCCCGATTACCAGCGGGTCAAGGCCCTTTATTTGAGCGTTTTCCCCCGCGCGGGGCGCAGCTTCATGCTGGCCGACTTCGATCTGTTCCGGCTGACCCCCAGCGGCGGCCGTTTTGTAGCCGGCTTCGGGCAGATCTACAATCTGTCCGCCAAGCACTTTGGGCCGGCGGATTAGGGCAGGCAGCAAGGGAATGCGGCCTGAGTTGCAGCGCAAAATTGGGCGGGAGCGGTAGGTGGGGTTAATCGCGGGGATGCCGGCACAGGGATGGAGCGCCGGCATTCCCACGAATCATGTCAGGCGAGTTCAGCCAGACGGCCGGTCATGAAGACCCGCCCCGGGCTGGTGGAGGAGAAGGAGCCAAACACCTTCATTTCATTCAAGTTGAGCACCACGCTCTGGGTGACCCCATTGGACTCCATCCAGGAGACCATAAAAATCCCGGCGTCCACCACGGCGATGTCATATTGGTGGGTAGCGGAGTAGCACAGCTCATTCTTACCGCAGGCCCGTTTCATGTCGCTGGAAAAGAAATCGACCTCGAAGGTCGCCCCGGGAAAACCAGTCTCCCAAGTCCAGCTGAATTTCCTGCCTACTAGGGGATGATCTCGATTTACCATCATCATTGATTCCTAATTGATATTTGTGCTATGAACCGTTGGCCACAAAGGCGATGGTTAGCTGGACGGCATCGTCGACATTGGCCACGTTGGGCACGCTGGGGATCTTCAGCTCGTAATCAGCCCGGGTGACGGTGGTGGTCGCGGTGCCGCTGATTTGGGACGCCGAGACCGCTTTGGCGGTCACCTGCCAGCTGGTGGGAACAGTGATGTCGCGGATGGTCAGATCGCCGTTGATTACGAAGGAAAGCTCATCGCCGACGGCGGCGGTCGCGGGCAGCCCTTCAATGCCAGTGGGGGCGAAAGTGATGGTGGGGAACTTATCCGTCTGCAGGATGAACTCGTTGATCGCTTTGTTGCGGAAATTGCTGTCGGTGGTCAGGCTGCCGGCGCCGATCTGGATAATGCCCACCTGGGCGGCTGCCAGATCGGCCAGGTCAAAGAGTATCTCGCCGGCGACCTGATTGGTCTCGCCGATGACCGTCTTACGGGCGCCGCGCAGATCCTCGTCCAGTTGGAAGCGGACCGACGACTGCCCCTGGTCAATGGTGAAAATAGCCGCGCTGGAGCTGATCTCGGCGGCGGCGCTGGAATTGTCGGCGGAGCTGCTGCTGGTATCTGCGGGCGCTTCGGTGGCCGGGGCAATTTCAATCGGTTCGAGGGTGGCGGGAGTTTCGCTGCCTCCGCACGCTGCCAATATCAGCAGGGCAAAGAGGAACAGCGATCCCGCTGCGGCAATACGTCTCATGGTATCTCCTAAAGGCTTGTTGAGTGTTAAACGCACCGTGACTTTCAGATGTTCACGTCTACCAAAATGCTAATGAGGGTAACTACTTGAACGGAGGCGATGCATTCCTTTATCGTAAAGGAGTATATCGATCTAACATGAATCTAAGATGCGCTGAGCATTAGATGTTTATAAGATTTTTCCCCAACGAATCCGGGGCGCTCCCGACTGCGCCCCCCATGGCTCCAAACAACAGCGGACAGGACCCCCTTCAACCGGGCCCTGTCCGCCGATTCTTAAACACCCTCCAGCCCCGGCTGGCGGTCCTAGGCAGGATAAAGCTTCAGCCGGTGTTCCAGCGCCCGCTCCACATCTTGCCGCCGGTAGAGCATCTGGTGGTAGCGGCCGTTCTGCCAATCGTGTATCTGGTCGCCGTAATGCTCGCTGCTGGGCTGGCCCGACTGCCCCGGCACCAGGCACCCCAGGGAGCGGCCCAAATCGGCCAGGTCGGCGATAAAGCGGAACGGCGGGCCGATGACCACCCCGCTGCCGTCTTCGTAGCTGGTCTCCAGGCCGGCGGCGACGGTGCTGCCGTCCCCTGCCAGCGGGTAAGGGCCCTTGTTCAACGGCTGGCCCATGGTGGTGGCTCGCCCCAGGACGTGGCTGAAGGTCAGGGTGTGGATGCCGCCCCAGCTCCACGCCTCCGGGTCCGGCCCCATGGCCTCCTGCAGGAAGTCGCCCGCCTGCCGCAGCGCCATGGCCATCACCTGGTCCCGTTTCTCGCCGCCGCCCAGGTCGAACCAGTGGGAATCGGGGTCGGCCAATGTCTTTTCCAGCCAGACCCATGCCGTCAGCCCAAACAAGGAGCCGTCGGCCAATCCGGGGATCGACCCTTTGCCGGTGTACCGGTTGGTCAACTCACCCAGCCGGGGGCGCAGGATGATGGTCAGCATCTGTCGGACGAACTGCTGGTAGATCGCCGCCGCCGCTGACTCCGCCGTCAGCTCGCCGTCCCATTCCCTGACCATTTCTACCAGCCTGGCCAGCTCAGGATCGTCCAGCTGCAGCGCTCCGATAAACCCTTTGATCGCCACCGCTTTGGCGGAATGCACATCGCTCTGCATCTGTTTGATCGCCGCCGCGTCGATCTCGCCGCCCGCTTCAATCATCTCCCGAATCCGCTGGGCCCGGTCGCCGGTGGCGTGGTCCAGCCCCAGGTTGTGGGGGTATCGCTCGTCGACCACCGGGTTGTTGGCGGTGACGATAAACCCTTCCTCCGGATTGTAGAGGGTGGGCAGTTCGTCGAATGGGATCCAGCCGGTCCACTCATGCTCTCCGTCCCAGCCGGGAACAGGCAGCTTGCCGTCCCCTTTGGCCCGGATGGGGATCTTGCCGGCATGGGTGAAGCCGATATTCCCGTCCACATCCGCGTAGACCACGTTTTGGGTGGGGCTGGTCCAATAGCGCAGCGCCTCGCGCAGCTCCACGCAGTTGCTAGCCCGGATCATCGGATGGAGGGCGTTGACCATCCCTTCCGGCTCCAGCGCTGTGAAGCGCAGTGCCAGCGGCTGTTCCTCCTTGGCCACGCTGTTGATCAGCGGCCCGTGGCGGGTGACGATCACTTCCTCGATCACCGGGTCCTGGCCTCGGACCCAGATCTCTTCCTTGCGGACTTCCGCGTCTTCCCACACCCCCAGGTATTCCGCCTGCACTTTGCCGTCCTCGGTGCGCCGGATCCGTTCCATATACAGATCCTGCACGTCGCTGAAGCCGTTGGTATACCCCCAGGCGACCCGTCCGTTGTGTCCGGAGATGATCCCCGGCAGCCCGGCGAAGCTGACCCCGGTGACGTTCAAATCGCCGGCGACCAGATGGTTTTCGTACCAGATGGAAGGCAGGTCCATGGGCAGGTGCATATCGTTGGCGAACAGGGGCAGCCCGCTGGCGGTTCGTTTCCCCGAGACCGCCCAGTTGTTGCTTCCCAGCCCAGACGCGTAATCAGGGCCGGTGTATTTGCGGGCATCTTCTGCCCGGCGGACGGCGCTGTCCCCTATCGCGCCGTAATCGACCCCTTCCGGGACGATATAAGGCCAGCGGTCGGGGATGGAATAATCCAGCTCAGCGGTCAGCTCTGGCCCCAGCTTGTCGATCAGCTTGGCCCGCATCAGCTCGCTCTCCCAGTTGCCCGACAGGCTCCAGGACATCATCTTGATCCAGCCCAGGGAGTCGACCACCGACCACGGCTCCGGCTGGTGCATCAGCAGGCTGAACTCCATGGGCAGCCGCCCCTGGTCGATGCGGGCGTTGACCCCGGCGGCGTACGCCTGCAGGTCCCGCAGGGTGCGCCGGTCGATATGGTCCAGCTCCGCTTCCGCCGCCCGGTACAGCCCCAGAGTGCGCATCCAGCGGTCGAAGTCGACGGTGACGCTGCCCACCAGCTCCGACATCCGCCCGGCGACCACCCGCCGGTTGAACTCCATCTGCCACAGCCGGTCCTGGGCGTGGACATACCCCTGGGCGAAAAACAGGTCGAACTCATTGTCGGCGTAGATGTGGGGCACTCCCCAATGGTCGCGCAGTACCTGGACAGGGGCCCGCAGCCCCGCCAGCCGCAGCTCCCCCTCAACCTGGGCCAGCGGCCGCCGTACCAGGTAGTAGTAGAGGGCGGCGGCAGCGCTGGTCACCGCCGCCGCGGCGATCCCAGCCGCCCGCAGCCCGTTCAAAAGCTTAGTTTTTGCATCATGCGAATTGTCACTCACTTGGCTCACCTCCTGTGATCTAAGGAGACATACTGAAGGTTGATCATAAAATATCGGCGGCTACACTTCCAGCAGCCACCCCTTGCCCTGCATTTTCACCCCCGCCTTCATCGCCGTCAGGAAACGGGAGCGGAGCAGGTCGCTCATCAGCCCCCGTTTCACCGGCGGCAGCCGCAGAAACGCCCCGAAGATGATCCGCATCATCTCCTGGCTGACGCTCTGGGGATTGTCAAACAGCTGGTTCTGCAGGGTGCCCCGTTCCATCGCCTGCAGGATCACCCGCTCGAAGGTGGTCTCAGGATGGATCACCCGCTGCGGCCTGAGCACCAGCTTGACCGCGTCCTTGTGGCACACCAGCCCGCAGACGCCGCACCCCAGGCAGATATCGGTGTCTACCAGGGGGTCTTTCTTCTTTTTGCCGGCGGGGAACGGGATGTCGACCATTTCGATGGCGTTGGCCGGGCACGCCTTGACGCACTTCTGGCAGCCGCTGCATTTCTCCAGATCGATTTCCGAGAGGTAGTTGGAGGTGACGATGATCCGGGGGCAGCCGTATAGGGTGATTCCCCGCATCACGTTGCAGCAATCTTTGCAGCAGTGGCACATGAAACCGACGTTCTGCTGCACGTTGTCGGCGGTCAGCACCAGCTTCAGCTCTTTGGAGCGGGCGATATTGTCCAGCATCTCTTCCGGCGAGACCCGCCGGGCCATGTTGTGACGTACCAGGAAATCGGCGCTGACCCCAAACGAGGAGCAGGTCTCCAGGGGGGTGTCGCACCCTTTTTCATCCAGGTGGGACTTCTCGTGCCGGCAGGAGCACAGGCCGATGGCCAGCCGGTGGCTTTCCTCCACGATGTGGGCCGCCTTCTCATAATCCAGGATCTCCACCCTTTGCGATGCGTCGACCAGCTCATGATGCGGCAGGGTCCGGATAAACGAGACCTGTTCCCGGCCGCCGGCGTTGGCGGTGAACAGGTTTTCAGGGCTGTTCAGGTACTCGTGCATGAGGTGGGCCCATCTGCCTGACTCCAGCCCTTCGCCGGTGCGCATCATGGTGAATTCGAAGATGCCGATGGCGATGGGCGAGGGCATGTATTGGTACTGGTTGTCGGCCCAGATGTCGGTGACCAGCCCTTTGTCGCACAGCCCGTCCAGCGTCTGCCGCACCGCTGCCGGCTCACCTTTGACCACCTGGCACACCCGTTCAAAGTTGGCCAAGGTATAGGGCATCCGCACCAGCAGATCCGCTTCGTCCTCACTATAGAGCGCCTTCAGCATCTGGTAAAAAGAATCGTTCCAGGGGGAGCGGGTGGGAAGGTTGTCGATCTTCTCTCCCAACTTGCGGTACAGATCTTTGCCGGTCTGATGGCCCATCGGCCGCCTCCTCATGGTGCCGGCACCCGGCGCCGGTACGCCAAAGCGGCAAAAGCGATGCGATGCTGCCGGGCGGTGGACGATCTGCAGGGGGTGACGATGCCGGACGCTTTCGCCTAATGTACCATAGCACCGACACCGGCTCGATGTCAATCCGGCAGCCGACCAATTTCGCCCCGGCAGTCACCCGAACCACAAATCACAGCGGCTAACTCACCTTCTCCCTCTGGGAGAAGGCCGGGATGAGGGCGCTTGCTCTTCCGGCCGACCACGAGAATCTCCGCCGCAGCAGCCGGTGGAACCCTCACCCTTGCCCTCTCCCACCGGGAGAGGGAATCCAAGACGTCCAAGCGCAAATACGTGCCGAATGCGAGCGTCCAAACCGCGCCCACTCTCGCCTCGGCAGCCACCCGAACCCCCAACCACAACAATCAGATCACCTTCTCCCCCCGGGGGATGGAAACGGATGAGGGCGCCTCTCTTCCTCCTGACGCCAACACCACTCGTCTTTGAACCTGCCTCAGATCTTGACCTTCCCCGCCAGGTCATAGATAATTCCCACATCAGGCAGGGAGCCGTCATGATTCAGCAAGCCAGAAGGTTGAGAAGGACCCAAACAAGGGCCGAGAGCCGGCTGTGGAAACGCCTCCGCGACCGCCAGTTCCTGGGCTACAAATTCCGCCGGCAGCGGCCTGTGCCGCCCTTCATTGCCGATTTCGCCTGCAATGAACTGAAGCTGATCATCGAAGTCGACGGCAGCTATCACGCCTTCCGGAAATCATACGACGACCGCCGGACCGCATACCTTAACCGCCGGGGTTACCAGGTCATCCGCTATTGCAACGGCCAGGTCCTCAACAACCTGGCCGAGACCTTGCAGGGGCTTGCCGAAATAATAATCGCGCGAGAAAGAGAACTTGGAATCAGCCGGCACGGAGGCAATTGTGACGGCTGTCAGCCTGCCGGCCGGCGGGGACCCTCACCCTAGCCCTTTCCCATAAGGGGGAGGGGATCTGGCCCATCCTTGCGAAACGACCTGCCGGATTCGAGCGGCTAAGCAAGTTCTACGGCCCCCCGGCAGCCACCCGAACCCTCAATCACAACAATCAGATCACCTTCTCCCCCGGGGAGAAGGCAAGGGATGAGGGCGCCTGGGAGCGGCCGATCGCCTAGAGCCGCAACGGCTGCCGGCCGGCGGGGGCAGCTATCGGGCTGGCCCTGGCATCCTCCAGCCGCTTCTCCCAATACGGCGCCGAAGGGCAGGCGCTGGGCAGTTTAATCATCAATGTGATCACCTGCACCACCTTCATTGTGCAGATCATCGGCCCCATGTTCGTGAAACTGGCCATCAGCCGTGCCGGGGAGATCGGTCAGGCGCAGCTGGACAGCGACCCCTGGGCCTCGGAAGGCTCTCCGAAATAGCGAAGTCGGCCCGGCGGCCTAGGCCGACATGGCGTCAGCCAGCCAGCTGGTCACCTCAGCCACGGCAGGAACCCGCCCGGCGGAGACCAGCTTCTCGTTGATCACCAGACCCGGGGTAGCCAGCAGATGGTACTGGTCCATCAGCCGGCGGTCGGTCAGTTTGGTCACTTTGCCGTCAATCCCCATAAAGGCGATCGCCTCTTTGGCCACGGCAGCCAGTTGATCACAATTGGGGCATCCCGGCCCCAGCACTTTGACCTGGATCATCCGCGCACCTCATCACGGGCATTGAATCACCCCTTGCGACCAGAGGCAGCCGCCGCAGGCGGGGAATTCGTTGCCGAAACAATCCTCTTCATTGGCCTCTGATAAATCACAGCCGCCGCAGAAGGTGCAGGGGGCGAAGGCGAAGCTGTGTACCCGCTCCCGGTAGGCGACGTATTCCGGCTCCAGCCACATCTCCAGCAGCGGCTTCTGGCCGATCCTGCCGATGATGTGCTCTTTGGAGCGATGGGGTTTGTCGTGCAGATAGCTGGTGTGGTTGTGGAGCAGCTTGGGGCAGGGGCTGACCCGGCCGTCCCAGGCGACGGAGAGGGTGCCGCTCTCGATGAAGCTGCACACGTCGGTGGCCTTGGCCATGCTGCTGCCTCCCCAGGTGATGTTGAAGCCGCTGGTCAGGGCCGCCAGCAGCGCTTCGCCGGTCTCCGGGGTGATGTCCATCCGGGGCAGGTTCAGCTTGGGCTGGAAGGGGGAGTCGTTGTAGGCAGCGTCCCTTACGGTGCGGGTGTACAGCCGCTCTTTGAGCATCTCCTTGGTGTAGGGGAGCACGTTGGAGACCATAAACTGTTTGGCCCGCAGCTGCCGGGCCAGATGGAGCAGCTCCGGCAGGTCGCCGATATTGGAGGCCATGGCCACGAAGGCGATGCCCAGCTCTGGTTTGGGGAAGTGGCCTGGACGGCGCATCCCCCGCAGCCGGCGCAGGTTTTCCAATACGTTGGGCAGCTCC
>JAHEEY010000033.1 GCA_024640485.1 Chloroflexota bacterium
AGTTGGACGCCGTAGGATTTGAGGGTCTGCTGCGGCGGCTGCCCAGCGGCACTTTGATGACCGTTGAAGGTATTTGGCGCCTATATCAGGGGCCAGTGGACTGCGGCAAAGACACGCCGGCCAGGAACGTCTGGTACCTGCAGGTGGAACGAATCCTGGAGCCGAACCCGCTGTTTGGAGGCGCCCAGCCGGACGGCACGACCTCTGACAGCAGCGGCACCTTGCCGGCGAGCGGCGCCACTGACGCGACACCGACCTCGGCGGCGCCCACGGCAACGCCATTGCCCACCTCGTCTATTCCCACGGCGACGCCGGAAGTCACGGCAACGGGCACCCTGCGGGCAACAGCGACTGCCCGCGCGTCGACAGACGCCACGCTGACCCCGGTCGGTACTGCCGGCACCCCCACCCGCACGCCGCGGGTAGTGACCGGCACCCCATCGACAAATGCAACCGTGACGCCTACCAGCACCGGCACTATCCAGCCGGGAGCGTCGACGACTCCGTCAGCCAACAGCTCGCCCACCCCTACTCAAACACAGGTACCGGTGATGACCGCAACTGCCGGAACCGGCTATCCCGGACCCTCAACTACAGCAACAGCAACCCCGGGGACTTATCCGTAAGAATCCGGACGCCCAGGCAGTCAAGAAGCAAGATGAACAGACACTTCACATCAACCATTAAACCACCAGCCCAGCAGGGGATTGCCGGATACTGGTTCATATTCAAAGATCAACAGCTGTTGGTCATCGAAAACGAGGGATCTACGGACGTTCCCTGGCTGGCAGATCCGGAGGACCTGGGTATACCGGTTGCCCGGCAGCAATACCTGGGATACCTGGATGATGAGAGCCCGATCCACTGTTTCTCCGCTGAGATTGACAACGGCACCGATCCGGCGCCCGGCATTTCTTTCCAAGGTTTGCGTTCTTTGTACGGACGACTGCCAGATGATCTGTTTTGGCTGGCGGGCCGTGCGGTCCAGATCGTCGACTGGGACCGCACTCATCAATACTGCAGCCGCTGCGGCAAGCCGGCGCAAACCATGGAGAACGAGCGGGCCAAGAAGTGTTCCTCGTGCGGCTTCACCAGCTATCCAAGGCTGTCGCCAGCCATGATTGTGCGGGTCTGCCGGAAAGGGCCAAGCGGCCCAGAGATATTGTTGGCCCGAGCCCATCATTTCCGTCCTGGCATGTACAGCGTTTTGGCAGGCTTTGTGGAGCCGGGCGAAACGGTGGAACAGTGTGTGGAACGAGAGATTTTTGAGGAGGTCGGCCTGCGGGTCAAAGATGTCCGCTATTTCGGCAGCCAACCGTGGCCTTTCCCTAACTCACTGATGTTGGCATTTACGGCCGAATACGACAGCGGCGACATTGTGCTGGAAGAAGAAGAAATGGATGCCGCCGACTGGTTTGCGCCTGAATCGCTGCCGCAGATTCCCGCCCCCATCAGCATCTCAAGGCGGCTCATTGACGACTTCATCGCCAAAGCGCGGCAGCCCGCGATCTGATCCGATCTACCCCCAGTTGGAGGATTTCTTTGGCGGGTCAAGCGGCTTAGGATAGAATGCAGTCAGCGGAACCAGCCCTCTTAAATCACGCTTATGTGGTTGGTAGGCGATCCACACTGAATTCGGGCACACCAACCCGCAGCTGGTTCTTGACGGTTTGCACTGCCCGAAATCGTTCTTCAGCTCATTTCAAGAGGTTTTTTAGTGAAGAATATTCTCGTCACTGGTGGAGCCGGTTTCATCGGCTCTAACTTTGTCATACATATGCTGGGCAAATACGATGGCTACAACATCGTGGTCTTCGACAAGCTGACCTATGCCGGCAATCGCGATAATTTGTTGGAGGTCTCTGACGATCCACGCTACCATTTTGTGCGTGGTGATATCGCCGACGAGGCTGCCGTCGATGCCGCGGTTCAGCAGTACCAGATTGACACTATCGTCAACTTCGCCGCGGAAACGCATGTCGACCGCTCCATCATGGATCCGGACGCCTTCATCAAGACCAGCGTCTACGGCACCTATGTGCTGCTGGAGGCTACTAAGAAATTCGGGCTAGAGCGTTTCCACCAGATCAGCACCGACGAAGTCTACGGGCACATTCCGGCAGGATATTCCAGCCGGGAAGGCGACAGCCTGGTCCCCAGAAGCCCTTATGCCGCCAGCAAAGCCAGCGCCGACATGCTGGTGAATTCCTATTTCATCACTTACGACCTGCCGGTGACCATTACTCGTGGTTCCAATAATATCGGCCCGTACCAATATCCCGAGAAAGTGATCCCGCTCTTCGCCACCAATGCGATGGACGGCGAACAGCTGCCAGTTTATGGTGATGGACGGCAGATGCGCGAATACCAATACGTGCTGGACCACTGCCAGGCTATCGACCTGGTGCTGCACAAAGGGGTCGTGGGTGAAGCGTACAATATCGGCACCGGCGTGGAAATGGAAAACATGACCATGGTGGAGATATTGCTGAAAGCATTGGGAAAGCCGATGAGCCTGATCCGTCACGTTGAGGACCGCCCTGGTCACGACCGGCGATACAGCCTAAATATCGACAAGATCAAGGCGCTGGGCTGGGAGCCGCAGCATACAGCGGAAGAAGCTATCATCAAGACAGCCAAATGGTATCAGGAAAATGAGTGGTGGTGGCGAAAAATTAAGAGCGGCGAGTTCAAGGCGTATTATCAAGCACAGTATGGTGCACGCCTTGCTGAAGAAGATCAGTAATAGCGGATATCAACTTCAGTACGGCTTTATCTATTGCTGAATGTTGATTTCTATAAAAAAAAGGAGTACATATCAATGAGTGAAGCAACAAAAGGGCTGGCAGGCCTTATTGCCGCCGACTCCATTCTAAGTTCTGTAAACGGTGAAACAGGTGAATTGATTTACCGCGGATACGACGTGATGGATTTGGGCCAAAATGCCTGCTTTGAAGAAGTCGTGTATTTATTGTGGAATGGCGAGCTGCCCAACCAGGCTCAGCTGGATACATTCAAGGCTGCACTAGTAGCCAAACGGGACATGCCCCCGGCAGTCCTGGGAATGATGGCACAGTTCCCCCGCCGGACACATCCGATGGCGGTCCTGCGAACCATTGTCAGCAGCTTGGGCCTGGCTGACGAGTCTGCCGATGATATCAGCCTTGACGGCGCCCGCAGAAAAGCGTTGTGGCTGACTGCCATCTTCCCGACTATCATCGCCGCCTGGGAGCGTATTCGCAACAACAAGACCCCGATGCCGCCGCGGTACGATCTGGGGCACTCCGCCAACTTCCTTTATATGCTGAATGGGGAAGAGCCGAACCCTGCTGCGGTTGCCGCGTTGGATGCCTACCTGGTCGCCCTGGCTGACCACGGTTTCAATGCCTCCACATTTGCCGCCCGTATCACCACCAGCACCCAGGCGGATGTCTACTCAGCGGTTACCAGCGCCATCGGCACCTTGAAAGGGGCTTCCCATGGTGGGGCCAACCAAAAAGCGATGGAGCAGTTCATCGATGCTGCTCAACGCGGTGACGTCTCCGCCTGGTACAAGGAATCCCGCGAATCCGGCAAACGGATCATGGGGATGGGCCATCGTGTTTACAAAGTGGAAGATCCTCGTGGCAAACTGCTGCGGCCTTTGGCAGAACGGCTGGCCGAAACCAGCGATCGCGGCCAATGGTATGAGATTGCCGCCAAGATCGAAGAGCTGGCTCGCAAAGATGATTATTTCATCGAGCGCAATCTGTTTGCCAATGTCGACTTCTACTCAGCGGTGGTGCTTTACATGATCCCGATTCCGGTGGATCAATTCACCCCACTGTTTGCCTTGAGCCGCATCGCCGGCTGGATGGCCCACATTCAAGAGCAGTTGGCAGACAACCGCCTGATTCGCCCCAAAGCTCGCTATGTTGGTGAGGTCGGACGCAAGTTCGTTGCCATTGAGGATCGCGCCTAAGCATCCCCCTGGCATTCGCTAGAAACCCAAAGGTGCTGCTCAGCAACGGATTTGATCCCTCGCTGAGCAGCACCTTTTTTGTTGCCCAACTGCCGCTGATAATCGTTTAGTACACGCCGCCTGCCTGCAGCCGCCAGCATTGGGCTCCTTTGGCGATCTTGCTGGTGAACATGGGCAGCTCCCGATTGAATTCAGCCTGAAACGCCGCCGCGATCGCCTGCTCTATCTGGGAAACCGCGTTCTCATCACAGAAGATCTGCATCACCCCCCCAAAGCCGCCGCCGGCAAAACGGGCGCCGTAGCAGCCGGGCTGCTGCCATGCGGCAGAGGCCAACAGGTCGAATTCGGGAATGCTGTTCTCGTAATTGTCCCTGGAGCTGATCTGGGACCGGCGCATCAATTTCCCAAAGCCGGTCAGATCGCCGCACTGAAGCGCTTCTGCCCCTAGTTTCACCCGCTCACACTCCTCCACCACATGCCGGGCGCGGCGGCGCAGCAGGGGCGGCAGCTGATGGCCATACAGCTCAAATTGGTCAGCGGTTACGTCGCGCAGCGTTTGAATGTGGGGCAAGCTGCCCCGCAGTATCTCGACAGCCTCCCGGCATTCCTGGGGGCGGGAGTTGTAATCGCTGTTGGCCAGCGCTCGCCGTACGCCGGACTCGGCGACAATAACGGCAGTGCCCGGAGGGATTGGGATCAGTTGATGTTCCAAGCTGCGGCAGTCGATCAACAGCATCTGATCTTCCTCTCCAAAGATACTGGCAACCTGATCCATAATGCCAGAGCCGACACCCATGAAATGATTCTCGGTCTTTCGGCCGATCTGAGCCTTGGTCAGCGGTGGAATATCCACCTCTGAAAGCATCAGCCAGGCGTTCAAGAAGGCGATTTCCAGCGCCGCCGACGAGCTGACACCAGAGCCCATGGGGACATCGCTGACTAAAGCGGCATCCATGCCTGCCATCGGCGGATAGCCATTCTCCTGCAGCGACCAGGCAACCCCTTTCAGGTACTTGAACCAGGAGGTTGGCGCGTCATGACCATCGTAGCTGGTGGAGAGATCAAAGCTGTGCTGTTCATCGTATTCGTGGGAATAAACAGTCACCCGGGGCTGGTCGCTGGGAGCAGCCGCCAGCCACACCGATTTGTCTATCGCCGCCGGCAGCACCCAGCCGTCGCTGTAGTCGACGTGGGCGCCCAGCATGGCTACTCGTCCAGGCGCACGGGACAGCACCGTGGGCTCCCGGCGATACAACTTTCGAAATGTTTCGATGGCTTCCAACCCCATAGGGTGAAGCGGGCAATGATCTTTGTTCATCTCGATCTACTTACTACCCCGGGAAATGGCCATCGGCTCGTTTCCCAAGAAAACAGCGCCTTATAGCGCTAAATAGGTTGACCCGGATTGATATCTAGCAGCAGCCCCAGCTCTGCGGTCGCGGCGACCAATTCCGACCAATCGCGGCTGCGAACAGTCACCGACAGGTCGCCCAGGCTTTCTTCGAAGTAATCGCGGGTCTTGGGATTGGTGCGCAGCGTCTCCAACACCTTGGCATCCCTGACCTTGAGCACGACTACCGACTCGACACGCCCCTCTACGCCATTTTCCGCCCAACGGGTAATTCCCCGGCGCACGCTGGCCGGCAGCGGGCGGCCGCTGGCATCCTCCAGGAATTTCAGGATGCGCTCTGGGGATATTCCCTGATCGCGGGCTTGTTCCAAGGAATCCGGGGTGAGCCGGTAGCGGAAAGGCTGGCCCGGCTCCGGGGCACGGGCGACACTGATGCGAGCGGCCTGAAACCGCTGGTAGCGGCCGGCATTGAAGGGCACGACCAGGGTGGCGTCCGGCTGCACCACCAGAGGAACGTCCAGCACATCATCCGCCGGTGGGGTGCCAGCCAGCCAATCCAGCGCCCGCTGGGTCAGCCGGTAGCTGCTAGGTTCACCTTCAGATGACACCTCAGTCAGCCCCAACCAGTAGCCGGGCCCAGCTAGCAGAAAATGGAGCAGCCGGCCTTCCACCAGGTCCCAGTTTTCAAATCCAGTCAGATAGCTGTCGGTCGCTAGATCGCGGACATACCAGGTGTCGTAGTTGCCGTCAGGCCTCTGAAAATCAGGGTCGTTCTCTTTTACCATCCCGACGACCGCGGATACTGGATACCAGCCGCCGTCTCGGACGACTGATTCCAACAAGGCGGTGCGGGCCGGCAGGGGATCGTTCTGCCACCCTTCCCCTTCACAAGCCAGCCCTGGGGTGTGGCGCAGTTCGTTCCAGCCGCTGATACTCCAGGCGTCAGCCAACGTCCTCAGCTGGGCCTCACGGCTCTGTTTCATCCAGTTCACCGCGTCCCGGGTAGGGCGAAGCCCGCGGTCGCCGCTCTTCAACATGCCGGTCTCGTTGGCAAGAGTCATCATCATCGAACGCCGGTCCCGATCCGGATTGATCAGATATCGGGTCCATTCCTGACTGCCCGGCTGAATCATCCCCTGCTGCGCCAGCGCTAATACGGTGGTGAGATCATCGACGATGTCCGACTTCTCCGCCATCCACTCCTTGGGCGTCGCCACCGTGCTGACGGCGCGGGGCGGCCCTTCTTTGGCGGGTTGAGCATCTGCCGGCTGGGGGAAGCCAGCCATCAGCTCCTGAGGCAGGTAGTAATATTCCAGCACCCCTTCTGAGGTTTCATCAAAGCCGCGGTACAGGAACCCCCGGTACCACAGCGCTTCCGCCGGGCTGACCGGGTCCAGCCACGGCTCTTCCCGTTCCAGACGGCCGGGTCCCATTAACCTTATCTCGCCGTGGTCACGCGTGAATGCCGCCACGGGGATTCTCCCACCCTGCGCGGCCAGGTCGGCCAATGCTTTGGCATCTTCCGGAGGTAGGAAATTCATCTCACGAGCCATGTCGAGACTGACTAAGGTCTGCTGAAGCTCTTTGACGCAGCCGGGCTTTTCGCTGCCGGTCAGATCGAGCTCCCACCATTCGCCAATCACTCGCAGTACGATCAATTCATGGTCATACAAGGCTTGTTCTAGTGAACGCATAGTAAACCTTCCACAGTAACAGCCGCTAGCGGCAGCGCCAGATAAGCAACCGGCAAATCAGGCCATCACTTGAATGGCGGCGGGCATGCTGCTGATCACCACATGGCGGACGTCGTCCCAGGGATAAGCGAACACCTCGCCATCCACGTGGATCGGCATCGGCTGGTCGGAACGGACCGTGATCCGCTTATTCTTGCGCATGGTTACATGCTTTGAGTCGACATGTTTCCCTTTCACCGACAAGGCTACCAGCCGGATCATGTTGAACCGGCTGACCGGCGTGGCGATACAGCTGTCCAGCAGATCATCGGTGTGGTTGGCGTCGGGTGTCAAAAAGAATCCACCGCCGCCGCGTGGTCCGACGCCTAGCGCCAGCAGCAAGCTTTCCTGGCTGATCCGCTCATTGTCAAAAGAGATATCCAGCTTCAGTGTGCGGTAGTAAAAGAAGATCGTTTGCAGCACCGCCGCCACGTAAAGGGTAAATCCACGCAGCCGCGTGATCGCTTGGGAGCGAATGACCACGATGGCGTCCGTGCCGATACCCAGATTATTATCGAAATAGCGGTAGCGCCCGTGATCGTCTTCGACACGTCCCAGGTCAATGGTCCGAACCGTGCCGCTGAACAGACGATCCACAGCAGCATCGACATCATCCAGGGGAATACCCATGGCGAAGGCAAGATCATTGCCCGTGCCGATGGGGATAACCCCCAGCCTGGTATCATTGGAGGCGGCTTGCATCAGACCGTTGACGACCTCATGGACGGTGCCGTCACCGCCGGCAGCGACCACCAGCTCTACGCCGCCGTCAGCCGCTTGGCGGGCCAACTCGACGCCATGTCCCGGGCGCTCGGTGAGTACCACTTCAATCTCGCCGTACTTGATTCCAACCCGCTCAATATGCTCTCTGTGCCGGATGGCTTGTCCTTGATCAGACCAAGGATTCAGGATTACCCTGACCCGCATAATCGCCTCCCGCGCTGTTGTCTTAATGGCCAAACAGCCTGTAAGAATGACAAGGATCTTAATCCTCTCAAACAGACAACAATGGGACCAGACTAAACGCATTTCATAATGAGAAAGAAAATACCCCACTGCACCTATGCCAGGGCAACTTCGGGCGCTCGATTATACGCCAGGAGCCTCCAGAGACCAATGGGTTGATCCTGGGCCAATCCATTCTTTGCGCCAGCTTTACACCCTCTTTTAAACGTGTTATACTCCGCATATAACATTATGTTAGGTCACTTTAGAACTTATTGGCAGAGCGCTAAGAGGCAGAAATCGGCAGCAGGTGTGGTCCAAAACCAACCGCTAGACGGCCCTGCCCTCGACCAAATTGCCGATACGATTTCACGTTATGGGCTGCGCTTGCCGACATTACTTGTGTTGGAAATGGGGCATCCGCTAACCTTTCTGGGTGGACAGCTGGTGTTGATCAGCATGCCTGCCCTCGCCCTGTTTGTGCCAGCCCAGAAGATCCGCCGCTTTGCCAGCTTGCTGGAGGATCAAGATGCCATGACTGCATTAGTTGCCCGTTTGGAGGCCAAAGAAACCTAAATGGATCTGATCAGAGTTGTTGGCGTTGAACTTATCACCACCGCAGGCGTTATGGTCCTTACCGCACTCCTGATGCTGGTTTTGAGCTGGCGGATTCGTGCCGGGCGCCAGATCCACCTCCGACCCTTGAAGCCTTTTTCCGCCCTGGAAGGCCGTCTGGGTCAGGCCACGGAAGATGCCAGCCAAATGCATATTAGTATGGGGCGCGCCAGCCTGACCAGTAAGGCCAGCGCCACCAGCGTCGCCGCTATCGCGGTGCTGGACCGTTTGGCAAAGGATGGCACCGCCAACGGCACACCGCCGGTGGTGACTGTGGGTGAAGGCACGCTGCTTCTGGTATCCCAGGAGCGGCTGAGAAGAGCGCATCAGGACGTAACCCGCGCTACCCGTCTCCCCTCTGGACAAGCCCATTTCATCGCCCACGAAACCATGCCCTTCACCTATGCTGGCGGTGTCGCTTCACTGATGCAGCAGGAGCGGGTAGCCAGCGCGGTGATGGTCGGCAGATTCGGGCCAGAAATTGCCGTAATCTCCGATGCCGCGACAAGAAAAGGGATTGATCAGGTGATCGGCACCGACAATCCCACCGCCATGGCGCTCAGCAGCGTCGCCAGTGACAACACCGTGCTGGGCGAAGAGCTGTTTGCCGCCGGGGCATACCTGGAGGGCAAGCCAGATCAGCTGGCAGCCTTGCTCACCCAAGATATCCTGAGATACGCCGTTGCCGCCGTCATACTTGGAGCAGCGATATTTCGCTTGATCGCGGGATAGAATTCTTCCAGTTTAGCGTGCGGGCGCATTTGAACAACTATCTTTTTAGCCGTCGTTTCATATAACCATGATCTTAAAACGGTACCTGCCATTATCCATCGCCATCTCATTTGGATTGCTCACGCTCATTGGGCTTCTTGCCCCCCTGGCCCCTATCAGCAGTCTGCTGCTGAACTGGGCAGGGCTGCTGCTGGCAGTCGCCTTGATCCTGGGCGTTCTGAATCTATTCTCGGTTCACCTGAAGCGGCTGTTCAGCGGCAGGGACGTCTACAGCGGCATCTTGGTGCTGAGTATGTTGGCGGTATTTGCCCTGGCGCTGTTGGACGGCGGCAGTTCAACATCAGCCGGCGACGGCGTGCGTACTGCGTTTACCTGGATAATCTTCCCGCTTGAAGCGGCTCTGGCTTCATTACTGGCCTTCTTTCTGCTGTTCGCCGGATTCCGATTAGTGCGACGACAGCCCGGCCGATGGTCACTGCTTTTTCTGCTGACGGCAGCCTTGATGTTAGCCAGCAGCGCTTTGGCGTTCAGCCAACTGCTGCCGGACCAGGTCAGTGTACTCCTAGACCAGTTCCAGCATGTCGTCAATGACATCATCGTGGTATCGGGCATGCGCGGGATATTGATTGGGGTCGCCCTAGGCACCGTAGTGCTGAGTATTAGAGTTCTGGTTGGATTGGATCGGCCATATAGCCAATGAGTATGAATAACGGCGTAATTTGCAGCAACTGTAATACTGAAAACGCTTTTGGTGCGAAGTTCTGCGTCCATTGTGGGCGCAGCATCCGCACCACATCGGTAAGAATCTGTACTTCGTGCCAAACCGAAAACGCCGGCAGCGACAGCACCTGCTGGCAGTGCGGCGCCGTGCTGCCTAAATTGACCGGCGGCCTGCGAGGTTCTGCCGGCTTCGCGGGCATCCCAGGCCAAGAAGCTGACGATGAGATGCCCGCTGCTTCGCCGGACGAAGGGCCGGACGAAGAAGGTGGCGAAGAAATAGATTGGTCTTCTTTTGGACAGCAGGAACATGCCTCTTATGACTCCAATTTTCCTGACTGGCTCCTTGGCAGCGACGCGCTGCAGCAAGAGGATGAATCGGCTGAGCCGATTATCACGGAAGCATTTCCAGATTTGGAGAATGGATTGGAGTCGGAAATGCCGGAATACGAGGATCCTGAAGATGCTGGCCTGTCCGAATGGCTAGGTTCGACCAGCGAGGATGACGATGTGCCAGCATCGGCTGAAGACCCAGCTGGCATGGGCGGTGCTTTGACAGACTGGCTGGCAGAGCTAGGCGAAACGTCAGACGTGGATACCGGTAGGAGCGCTGCCGGGAAGCCTGTCGAACCGCTAGGTAATGCAGCCGGCGACGAGCCAGCTGAACCAATGCAAGATCCCCTGGATTGGCTCTCTGAGTTCGGATCGTTGAACACCGATATCCTCTCCCTCCCCATCAGCGACCAACCCGAATCTGAAGAGCAAGACGATGATGACAGCCTGGATGCGTGGTTGAGTCGGATTGGGCAGGCCAAGACTGATCTCCTATCTGATCCCAGCGACCACCCCCAACTGGAGTCCGAGCAGCCGGGATCGCAATCGGTCAGCGACCCCCCCAATTGGGCCGTTGAACTCGGCCTGACTGAAACCGGTGGATTCAGTATCAGTGCCACAGGGGAAGGCGTATCCGCGGAAGAGTCTGATGATGAAGCGTCCGATGATGACGAGCCGGCGGTTCTGCCCCCATGGCTGGAAGACAGCGATAAGACCAATTTCTTGCCTGAGCTGGTCGAGCTGCATGAGTCACAACTGGAAGATACGGAAGCTGATGATGAAGCGGAGCTGCCCGAATGGCTGAAAGATGCCGAAGA
Source organism: Chloroflexota bacterium (assembly GCA_024640485.1). GTDB lineage: Bacteria > Chloroflexota > Anaerolineae > Promineifilales > Promineifilaceae > JAHEEY01. The sequence goes on from JAHEEY010000033.1 coordinate 11,206, forward strand.
AATCGAAGACGAAACCAGGATGACCGGCTATCTGCCATCAGAACCGAAGTTCGACCTGGAAGCGGATGATGACCAGGACCTGCCTGATTGGCTGGAAGGCATAGACGAACAAGAGCTGATTCAAGAAGCCCCGGCGGCCCCGCCCCCGACCAGGACCTTATCGCCTAAAGGGGTGTTGTCTGAGGATGTTGAGGATGAGCAATACAGCCCTACCCCAGACGGCGGGGTCACCTTGCCTCCGTGGATAACCACTGAAGATCAATCGCGCTCCTCAGAAGAAGCGTCTGAATTTGCCGTTGACAGCGCTTTTCCCATGGCTGACGCCCAGCTGCCGCCCTGGTTGACTGGGTCGGAAGAAGGGGAGCCGGAGCCTCCCACGGATAGCGAACTGAAGGCTGACTTATTCGACTCAAGGCAGCCGGCATCCAGCGACGATGACGCCGGCGCATCGCCTGATGATCAGCTGCCTGACTGGGTCAATGATTTCGATGAAATTGAACTGCCTGATGAAGCGGCAGCACCGGAAGAAGATACTGCCGAGGCAGCGGAAAGCGAAGAAGATATGCCAGAGTGGCTCACCGAGCCGGGCCTATTTGAAATCGACCGGACTGAACCAGCACCGGCCGTTGAAGACAGTATTGAGGCGGACGCCGATCTACCTGACTGGCTGATCTCAACTGACGAGGAGGAAGAAACGCCTCCAGAAATCGAGCCAAGCGAGCCAGTTTTAAGGGCGGATGATGATGAGGAACTGATTCCTGATTGGCTCAGCGAACCGGAATTCGAAGCGGCGGCAGACGCTGGCGCTGATGACCAGCTTGCAGACGATTTCGATCTTTCCTCTGACGAGGCACTGCCGAGCTGGTTGAGTGAAGAAGACGCCCGAGACAGCGGCACCGACGAGGAACTGACTCTGGAGCAGCCGGCTTTCGGCGAAACGGACGACCAATCAGACGACTCCATTGAATCTGATTGGCTGATGGCGTTTGAAGAGACCGACAATGATGCCGGTGAAGACCAGGGAATCTCCCCAGATGAGCTGCCCGACTGGATGGCAGCTGAATTACCTGTCGAGCCGCAGGGTGATGAACAGGAAGCGATTGAATCGGAGCTGGGATCTGATTGGCTGCAGCCAGAACCGGTGGAAAGCGAAGGCATCTCAGCAATGCTGGACGAGCCGGCAGCAGCTGAGGAAGCGGCGCGGCCCGAAGCTGATCTCACGGAATCTGACATGGCCATCGAGCTGGATGATCTGACCATCACCGAGCTCGATACTGATTTCGGCTTCACCGCTTGGCTTTCTGACCTGGGAGAAGATGAAGCTGAAGAACAAATCATTCGGGGAACCGCCCTTCTGGATGATCTGCTGGTGGCTGACCCGAACATCATCAAGACGGAATTGGGTTGGTTGGAGGATGTCGAAGATGACGAGCCGGCGCTGGAAGAGTCCACGCTTGGCATGGCGCCAATAGCGGGAGATGAAGTCATCTCGGAAAAGCTGGGGCCAGTTGATGCCGACGATGAGGCCCCCCTCACCGACCAACCCGAATGGCTGACCGCGTGGGAATCTTCCGGTGGTGAGCTTCTGGAGCCACTGGAAGATGAGGAGATTCCTGAACTTCAAGAGGACATTTTCGCGAAATTGGAGCAGACCTTTGAAGTCGAGCCGGCAGCACTGGAAGCTGACAAGCCGCCAGTTGAAGCGGAACTAGTTGAAGCTCAACCCGACTTCGCAGATCACGATGATGATTGGCTGGTTGACGGGATGCTGTCCAGTGACGGTTTGGAGCCTGCCGAAATACCTGATTGGCTGGAGCAGATGGAACCCACTGGCGCTTCCGACGGCGTGCCCACGCCAAAGCCTGATATGGTTGAGCCAGCAGCGGATCTTCCCGACTGGATCGCCGACCTTAAACCCACCAGAGACACTGACATGGGCAGTATCCTGCCCAGCGCGTTGACGCTGCCTGATGAAGAAGACACTTTGATCGACATCACCGAAGATGTGGCAGCCGAGCAGCTTCCCCATTGGCTGCAGTCCGGCGACCAAGCTGCCCTGGATGGCGATGCCTTGACGCTGCCGCTGGCGGCGGTTCGAGAGGAACATACCAGCTGGAGAGAAGCGATCTTCCAAGACAGCGACGCGGGCCAAGATGATTGGGAAGAGATCTTGGGAGATTTGCCGCCGAGTCTATCGCCGGCAGAGGAACTGGTTCAAGCTGAAATACCTGACTGGGTGCAGCAGTTGATGCCCCCAGTGCTGAAAGGTGAGCCTGAAGAAACGGCGGAAGCTGTGGCCGAAGAAACAGGTCCCCTAGCTGGGCTTAGCGGCGTCATTGACACCGCAGACATCGCCGCTGTCGCCCATTCAACTGAACCTCTGGATCAATTCACGATAACCAAGGAACAACAACAGCAAGCAGCACTGCTGCGGCAGCTGACCCGAGCGGAAAGACAGCCAGCCCAGGTTGACCTGGGCACTATCCACACGACCTCTACCTGGACCAGGATGATCCTGGCGGGCCTGCTGTTCATCGCGGTGGCGGCAGGGCTGCTGCTGCCTGACCTGCTGAAGCTCAAGCTGCCTTCGGCTCAAGTCGAACCGGTTCAAGAGCTGGTTGATGCCGCCGCCGGCAAATCGGTGCTGGTTGCCTTTGAATACACCCCAGCCATGGCTGGGGAATTATCTCCCCAGGCGGAGGCGGTGCTGGCGCGGCTCTCAGCCAACGGCAGCCCCATGGCAACGGTGAGCCAGTACAGCACCGGCATGGCGCTGGCCGGGGAACTGACTGCCGGGCTCGAGGTCAATCCGGTAGGATTGATCACTGGCGAAGCGATCGGGCTGAGGCAGTTGGGTAACTGCCTTGGCAGGGACGCGCAATGCCAGCGCATCTTGGGCCGGTCGCTGGACGCCGAGCTGCAGGACCAGCTGAGAGAAGTAGAATTGATCATCCTGTTTACCAGTGACCATGACAGCCTGGTCAACTGGATTGAACAAGTCGGCGGTTCTTCTGATGTGCCGATGTTAGCCGGTGTCACCCAATCGCTGATGCCAACAGCATCTCCTTATCTGGAGAGCGGTCAGCTCCGAGCGGTCATCAACGGCATTTACGAGGCGGCAGCCCTCCAGGCCGCCGCCGGCGAAAGCGGTCTGAATAATCGGGTCCAAGCAGTCGGCTTTGGCCAGCTGGCCGCCGCGCTGCTGTTACTCACCGGTGGGATCTTCATGGGTTCCTCCAAGAAGAAAACAAGTAAACCAGCAAATACCAAGAGCAGCACATGAACAGTGAACTCATTGGCCTCCTCGTCGGCTTCATCCTGACGCTTTTCATCTACAGTTATTTGATCAAGGATAATCCCCTGTATCGAATTGCGATTCATATCCTGGTAGGTGTCAGCGCCGCGTTTGCCGCAGTGGTGGTGATGAAAGAGGTGATTCAGCCTGTTTTCGACATGATGCGTCACGATCCGACAGACGCTGATCTGTTGATTTCAATGATCCCCATGCTGTTGGCACTGCTGCTGCTCCTCAAGCGGCTGCCGGCGGTTGCCTGGATCGGCAACAGCACCGTGGCCTTGTTGACTGGTATCGGCGCCGCGGTCGCCGTAACCGGCGCCATTACCGGCACCTTGTGGCCGCAATTGTCCCGAAGCGCCGGAGGGACACCTGTGGAAGGAATGGTGATTGCGGTATTGACCGTCTGCGCCCTGTTTACATTCCAGTTCACCGGCAAGCTTGATAAGCAGGGCGATTGGGTCCGGCCTGTTTGGCAGCGCAGCGTGGTCCTTATCGGCCGGTTAGTTCTGACCATCACCTTCGCTGTCCTGTTTTCCACGGTATTCAGCACCAGCCTAACCTTGCTGGCAGACCGTATCGGATATTTTGTAGACCAGTTCTCGGGCCTAGTATCATGACACCTGACGACCAGAAGAACGCAACGCCCAAATCATTCCTTACCGCTGATTGCGGCAGCACCAATACCACTGTCGCACTGTTCGACGTTGCCAACGGCAATTATCGGCTGTTGGCCAAAGCGACAGCGCCGACGACACTTAATGGGGCTGAACCCGATATCACCATAGGAATCCAGCAGGCGATTTCCCGCATCGAAGAAGTGACCGGACGGGAGCTGCTCAACGAACAAGGCGCCTTAATCAGGCCCTCCAATGCGATTGGGGTTGGTGTGGACCAATTTACCGCGGTGATCAGCGCCGCTCCGCCGCTGCGGACACTCCTGGTTGGGTTGTTCGATGATGTTAGCCTTGCCAGCGCCCGGCGGGCGATGAGCAACAGCTATGTCCTGGAGGTTGACTGCATCAGCCTGGCGGACTCCCGCGAGGAAGCATCCCAGATCAACGCGGTCATCGCCGCGCATCCTGATCTCCTTTTTATCGTTGGCGGTACTGACGGCGGCGCCAAGCAGCGGCCAATGAGTATCATCGAAACGGTCAATCTGGGTCTCGGCTTGCTTACCGGACGTCAGAAGCCGCAGGTTATTTTCGCAGGCAACATCAATTTGCGGGAGCCGATCCGAAAGCTTCTCGGTGATGGGGCCAACCTGCAGGTAGCAAACAACGTCCGCCCCACCCTGGATTCGGAACAGCTCGATCATTCCTTCCAACTGATTCGAAAAGTGTATGAAGAGGTCAAGGTAAATCAGCTGCCCGGTATGGCAAAAATGCGCGACTGGAGCACCTTGCCGGTCACCTCAACCGCCCAGGCATTCGCCACAATTACCGAGTATTTCGCGGCCCTGCAGAATAAACGGGTCATCGGAATTGATTTGGGCAGCAACAGCACCACCTTTGTGGTTTCCGATCCCGACCGGACGCACCTCTCCATTCGATCAGATTTAGGGATGGGTAAACCGATCGCCAACCTGCTGTCAACTACAGATGCCGGCAGCATCCGCCAATGGATACGGGGCGATATTGAAGCCGATGAAGTCGAAGATTTAATCCAGCAGAAGCATTTATTCCCAGAGTCCGTCCCCATGAGTGAGAAGTCCCAGCAAATGGAACAGGCGGTGGCCCGGCAGATCGTAGAAACCGTGGTCCGTGATGCCGTCGCCAGCTGGAACTGGTCTCCGGAACAGCTATCCCCTTTCAACCTGATGCTGGTCAGGGGCGCCACATTGACCAATGTCTCCCGTCCCGGACAGGCGATTCTGATGATGCTTGAGGCGATTCAGCCCACTGGATTCTTCTCGGTCGCCCTGGATCAACATGGCGTGCTGCCGGCGCTGGGCGCCCTGGCACCCCATGACCCACTGGCAGTGGTGCAGGCGTTAGAAGGGGGCGTTCTGGTTGATTTAGGATGGGTAGTGGCCATCAAGGGGAAGGGTCAGCCGGGGAAGAAGGCCCTCACCGTCGTGTTGGAAACCAACAAGGTCACACAGCTGACCCTGGAAGTCGCTTACGGCAGCATGGAACTGCTTCCCATCGCCCCTGGGCAATCGGCGACCATCACCCTACAGCCGGAACGAGGTATTGATATTGGCTTCGGCCCGGGACAGAGTAAGAAGGTTAAGCTTCTCGGCGGACAGCTGGGGCTGGTCATTGATGCCCGCGGCCGGCCGCTGACGCTGCCCCAGGAAGAGGATGCCCGTCTGGATACGCTGCGCCAATGGTCCTGGGGCGTAGGTGCCTAGTCCTTATTCATATTCCCGCGCATAGTATCCAATATGCCGGGCAGACATTGCGGAACAGAACATGCAGCAAGTGACTCGCTCGACAATCGTCCAATCAATGATCACCATTAATCGTGACCGGGTCCTGCCTGCCGATGGCGAGGTGGTGGCCCGCGGCGGGCAAGAGGTAACCGCGGTCCAGGTGGTAGCCCGGATGCCCCAAAATCTGGATTTCCATATCCTGCCGGTAGCTGAACAGCTGCGCCTCTCCACTGAAGATCTGAAGAAGCATCTGCTGGTCACGGAAGGGGCAGACGTGCAGGTCGGCACGGAGTTGATCGGTAAGCGAGGCATGTTTAAGAAACCGTATGCCTCGCCAATCGACGGGGAAATCTACCGCATACAGGAAGGCCGCATTATTTTGCAGCGGACTACTGGTTGGCTTGAGCTGCGGGCCATGGTTCCTGGCCGAGTCATCGAACAGATTCCAGGCCGCGGCGTGATCGTCCAGACGAAGGGATCTCAGATTCAAGCGGTCTGGGGATCTGGTAAAGAGGCCAACGGCGCCTTGAAGGTCGCCGGCGAACGGGATGAGCCTTTAACAGCCGCCCATTTCAGCATTGAAACGTCCAAACATCTGGTAGTAGCCGGCCGTATCGATGACCAGCAAGCGCTGCATGCGGCGGTCAAAAACAAGGTAGGCGGCCTTATCGTGGGAAGTATCAAAGCACATCTTCTGCCGGCGGTTCGCGCCCTGCCGTTTCCGGTGATTGTCACCGCTGGCATCGGTCGGCTGCCGATGTCCCTGCCGGTCTACGCGATCCTCACCAAGGGAGAAGACCGGGAAGCGGCCCTTTTTGGCGACCCCGCCACCAGCAGAAATGGTCAGTGTGAGATCATTATCCCGTATGAAGACGGTGAAAAAGTGGATTCGCCTGCAGCGAATGAGCCTATTACAATAGGGAGCAAGGTTCGGGTTTCCCGCGCACCCTATCAGAGCCATGTTGGCGAGGTAATTAAGCTATACGTGCGCATGCAAACCACTGATCTGGGCACGCGAGCGCACGGAGTCGATGTAAGATTGGCGGATGGGCGGGAGATTTTCGTCCCCTATGCCAACCTAGACGCAATTAGGTGATCGAAGCCACGGCAGAAGGATTTTCCTAACCCATTTATGCTAAGGCAACATCCAACTGGAGGAACGTATGACAGATGAATTCATTCTAGAAGAAGCTGAAGCCGAAATGGAAGAATCAGCGAATAATCGACCCTTTGTCTACGCCGTTGGCGCGCTGCTTGCTGTCCTTTTCTTGTCCATTGCCTGTATCGTGGTTTTCTTGATGAGGGGCAACGGCGGTGAAGATCAAAGCAGCCAGATCGCGGCAATCGAAGCGACGAATGCGGCGATAGCGGTTACCAATGCCGCAGTCACCAAGACTATTGAGGCAATGGAGACGGAAGCCGCTCGCCCCACCGAGACTCCAGAAAATACGCCGACCACGGCTCCGACAGAAGCGGCGACGGATGTGCCCAAACCAACCGACACGCCGGTGGTGCCGCAAGCTGAAGAAGAGACGGCAACACCCTCTCTCCTTGGAACCAGCTCGTTTGTCGGTGCTGGTGGAGACATGACTCCGACTCCAATCGCGTCCCTGGGCAGCGAAGGCGCCCTGCCACAGACTGGCATCGGCACCTGGACCGCCACCATCGCAGCGCTCCTGCTGATTGCCATCTTGTTCGGCGCGCGGCGCCTGCGCAGCAGCTAGGCTGTCTCTTCCTATCCTTCGGGAATCGATATTGGGAAACCAGCTACTGCCCACGCTCGTAGCTGGTTTCTTTGGTGTCGATTCCGAAGCCTTGGCGATTGACTGCACAGGTCGCAGCTGCGGTAGACTGTCTGACTTGGCAATCGAGAACAGGTTTTCGGACAGCAGCAACAGGAGAGAATTGTTCATTTCGAGGTTTGTTTTGATTTGCGTCAGCCGTTTAGAAGTTCGTAGCGTGTAACGATTTCGTTGGACAACCACCCATGAAACAGCCGGCCACAGTCTTGCTAGTCGAAGATGACGAGTCCATGCTTAACGGCATGCACGATCTGTTGGATTCCGTAGAAACGGGTTTCAATCTTACCATCATGACTGCGAATAACGGTCGAGTCGGGCTCGA
>JAHEEY010000034.1 GCA_024640485.1 Chloroflexota bacterium
TTCGAGCAGTTCCCGACAATGGCTGGCACCTTTGACACCAGCTGCGGGCTTCAAGATACACGGCGCCTGAAACCCCATCCAAGTCCGATCTTGTTAGCGGCAGAGCAGCTCGGTGTCGCCGCAGGAAACTGCCTGATGGTGGGCGACACGGTCATGGATATAGTTGCCGCCAAAAAGGCCGGGGCCTGGAGTACAGGGGTTCTATGCGGATTTGGTGAACGGCAGGAATTGGAGCGGGCTGGCGCCGATGTGATACTCTCCCACACGTCAGATCTGCTCAATCTATTGAACCAAGCGTAAAAAGTCAGCAGTCCCCTCTAAATCGAAAATGAAATTGGGCCGCGAGATAACTGGATCCGGCTCCACGACCCTATCGCGCAGTGATTTATCCTGACGTGGATCGCCACCCTTCCCGGCCGATGAGCGGTACAAATGCGACCGGCCCCAGCGATTTTTGTTCGAACTCCCCCTCGCCCATTCTAGTGACCCGGCTCAGCTGCTGCCGCCGCCTATTCCTCCCGACCGGCATGATCAGACGACCGCCAATCGCCAGCTGATTTTGAAGGGCCGGTGGAATCTTCGGCCCGCCCGCGGAAACCATTATGCCGTTGTACGGGGCACAGGCGGGATGCCCTAAAGTACCGTCACCCTGAACGATTTCTACATTCTTGTAGCCCAGCTGCGCCAGCCGCCCCTGGGCGAAGTCGACCAGCCGTCCATGCCGCTCTATGGTGATCACTTTCTTCACCAGCAGACTCAAGATAGCAGCGGCGTACCCGGAACCCGTCCCCACCTCCAAGACGATATCGTCAGGTTCCAACTTCAGCTCTAGGATCATATAAGCGACGATATACGGTTGGGAGATTGTTTGCTGCGCAGGGATTGGCAGCGGGGCATCAGTGTAGGCGAGTTTTTGGTACAGCCCTTCGACAAATCGGTGCCTGGGGACGTCGCTCATTGCAGACAGCAGTCTAGCATCATGGATGCCGCGATCCACAATTTGTTGTGCCAACATTCGGGCACGCTCGGCCTCAAAATCCTGGCTGTCTTCAAGCATAATACAATTATTATCATTCCCTGGGTCAAACAGCAACCTTTCTCTGGGGAAATATTTGTAAAATATGAAAAAAACTGAGATAATGTATTCGGTATATATTTTTTTCCTTCTGTGATCAGTTTCGGACTGTTTGGCAGTATGGATATTTCGTTTATGGAGAATGTAGAAAGTCGATGAAAAAGCTATATGTTGGTAATTTGCCCTTTACCTCGAGTGAAGAGGAAGTCCGTGAACTGTTTTCAGGGCATGGTACAGTAGAATCCTTGGCATGGATCACCGATCGTGACACCGGCCGTTTCCGTGGTTTCTGCTTCATTGAGATGGAAGATGCCGCTGCTGCAGCCGCAATTGAGAAGCTTGATGGTTCAGATTTGAACGGACGTCCGCTACGTGTTAACGAAGCCAAGCCTCGCGAAGACCGTGGTGGTGGTGGCCGTCGTAGTGGAGGTGGTGGTGGTGGCCGTCGTCGTTTCGACGATCAAGGCAGCCGCGACCGCTGGTAGGCCACAAGATCTGAAGTTGGCTGCCATGCAGCTAACTAACGTGAAAAAGCCAGAAAGGCCGTTTCCAATAGGAAACGGCCTTTTTTTGTTGGTTTGGCCATAGGCGGGCGCGTTCTGCCGCACCCGATCCCATGCTGCTAGCTGCTCTTCTTGATAAACGGTGACAGCTGGCTAATTATGGTGACATCATTTGCATCAGTCGTCTCACTGGGGTCGCGCTTCTTTTCCGCCCGATTCAGCTGCCACAAAATGAATCGCACCCGGCGGGACACTGCGGTGGCGATGTTCCACAGAAGCGGCGTCCCTAGAGCGGCATCGTCTTCACAAAGGGCCAACAGCCTTTCCCGGTTTAGGATCAGAACTGTCGCCCCATCGTCGCCGGCAATCAGGTCAGCACTCCTGGATCCCATATCCAACAAAGAAAATTCGCCAGTGATCTGGCCCGGCCTGACGGTGTCAATGCGATCATTGATGTTTCGTTTTTCGCGTGCTTCAGCCGCATTGCCGGTGGGATCTTTCCAGACTTCGACGGTGCCCAGTTGAACAATGAACAAGTCAGACCCCGATTCGGTGGCTTGAGCGACCATTTCCCCCGGGACATACTTTCGCTGGGTGCAGTGGGCTGCCAATCGGGTCCGCTGCGCCAGATTCAGGTTGTTGCCTAGGGCAGAATGGGCCAGAAACTGAGCCGCTTCCCGCGTTTGCTCCAGCTCTTCATCCCCTATGGAGCTGTTGAGCTGGTGGCTGAACAAGGGCAGGCCTAGATAAGCGGCGACCTGCCGCCGAGTGGACTCCGGCATTTCAAAATGGGGCCAATGGCCCGCCTTTGGCATGATCCGCAGATCGGCCTGCGGCCATTCGTCTGCCACCACGCCAGCATCGCGCAGTGGTACGGTGTTATCCTCAGCTCCCCACAAGATCAGCGCGGGGGTCTCGATATTGCCCAGCTTGCCGCTCAAGTCGCTGTCCCGCATAGCGGTATAACACTCGGCACGGACCCTTCCCTGTCCTGGACGGCGCACATCATGACGAATGCGCTCATAATCTTGCCTGGTAATGCCGGACCTCTCAGCAAAAGAAGCCGGGCGCACTAGCCTGTCGGTGATACCAACAATCGTCCGCTCCACCGAAGAAACAAGCACGCTCCCCAGGCCAAATCGCTCTAGAATGGTAATAGGGCTGACAAACAGATTGATAAAGGTCGACAGCCGCCCGCTAATTGTTGGGCTGAGCAGTACCATCCGGTCCACCAAGATGGGGTATTGCCTGGCCATCGAGATACTGATCATGCCGCCCATAGAGTGTCCTACCAGCACGGCGGGGGCATCACTCACCGTTTCGACGAGTTCTGCCAGCAGTTCAACGTATCCAGAGATGGTGGCCCGCTCAGCCATCGGCGGTGATTCACCGTAGCCCGGAAGATCCACGGCGATACAATGGAAACGCTGAGATAATAATCCCAAGAGAGGCGACACCGCGTACCATGAGCTGGACCAGCCGTGGATCAACAGGGCCAGCTGCCGGCCCGGCTTGCCTGCCTCTACTACGTTTAATTCTTGTTTGCCAATCGTGTAGGTTTTCTTTCTAAAGGGAGTTGAATCAGTCAATATGTCCACCAAATTGCCGTTTTGTGTCTGTCTGCCAATGACATCATAGTAAAAACCATTCGCACTGGTAATAAATGATGCGTGAAAACGGATGAAAAGTCCAGCGGCAGATCTTATTGCCTAATCTAAATGCAGCGGGCCTTATGCGCCCGACTGACGCCGTCATTCATCAACGGTGAACAACAATCCGCTGGATCGGCCGAAGATGTCGGGGAAAAACTCTGCTCGGGCAGCCGCAGGCATCGATTGATAGCGGCCGGGAATGGCGGCTTGTAGGAAGTAGGTGTATTGGTAGCTGCCTGCCGGCAGATACTCCGCGGAAAACCGTACCTTCTCGTCGCGGAATTCGATGCTGTTGAAACTGCGCCAGCCCCAGTAGCCTGGAAGATACGCCTCATCGGTCCGTTCAGCGGATGCCCCGTAAGCTGAAGCGGTCGTTTCCAAGCCCGGATCAAGGGCTTCCGTACCAGCCGGAATCGGATCTTCTATGATCACGAAGGGTATATCCTCAGCCACGGTCACAGAAAGCTCGACCCTTACCTGACTGCCCGATTGGATATGATCTATGGGGAGACATGCTTGCACCTCGGCGTCACAGTCCGCGGCATAATATGAACGATTCACAGTAATACCCCGGCTGACTGCTGCGACCATCTCTGCGTTGATGTAGCTGTTCAGAAAGACCGTATAGTATAGGTTGCCAGCTCCCAGTCCTCGCTGGAAGTCAAGGTAGTTGATGCTGTCCTGGGCCAACTCAGCGACCGGCAGGGATACCGTTTCGCTATCCGAAGCAGCTGCCGGGGTGAAGCTTCCAGCGGCTACCTGCGCCAGATTAAGATTGAGCAGGTATTCATAGTCAGCCGCCAGATCGCCAGATGCACTCATCCAATCAGTCAAAGCCAAAATGCTCCAGCTGGTCTCATGCGTGCTCTGCCAATGGCTGCCAGAACGGGCTACCATCAGCCAGCGAACCGCCAGGGGCAGCAGGCCATTTTCAGGATCGGTTTGAGCCAAGGCGCTAATGATGATCGCCGTTCCTTTCACATCGCTGCCGAGATTCTGGATATCCTGGCTGACAGCTTCCCAATGGGCGCCAGAAGCACTCAGCTTGACACTGCCGCCAAGGTCGGCGATCAAGGAGTTCCGATTTTGCCCCACGTCGCCAACAAGATGATAGGCCAGAAGCAGCAAGCCGCGGGCATACGGGTCCAGCAAAGCCCTACGGGCCGCCAGCAGCTGATCAACTTCATTGCTGCTGTCCACACCTGTTTCCGCCAGGGCATATAGGAGGAACGCCTGCTTGTTGACCTGGCTGCTTTCAGTCAGTTCACTTGGCGCCTTGATCTGCCCGTCCAGATAGTCAGCTGCGGCAGCCATGATCCTTTCATCAACCCGATAGCCTGCCAGCTCCGCTTTTGACAAAGCCAACAGCGCGTACGCCGTAATCCAGTCGTTGCTGCGTTCGCTGTAGCACCAACCCCAGCCACCGTCTACCTTCACCAGCCCTTGCAGCTGAGAGACCCATTCCGTGATGAAGCTGGTATCCCGGTCGTTTTCCAGCCCCAGCCGGGCAAAAGCATCCCCTGTGATGATATTGGGCAGCAGCCTATCAGCGATGGAATGGGCACAAACTGGCAGGAATTCTTCGGCATTGCTGTATGCCAGGGCGTCGATCATGCTGGCAGCCAGGGAGGGTGACAAGGCGATGTCAACGGTACCCCTGTGAGTATCTACACCCGGCGGCAGCAAAACACCTTCCACACGACGCCCGGCCTGCGACAGTTCTCCAGCGGTTCCCACGATGTCTTGAGCATCATACCGGTAAACGGGGATGAGCTTGTCCGGCCCCTCGCCAAAAGACGGTTTTGCGGCATCCTGAAACCCGCCGCCCTCAACACGAAAAGTCAAATCGACATAGCGGACATCTTCAACCATCGCCTGCCACTGGACCAGCTGCTGGCCAGCCGCTGGAATAAGAACCGTCTGCCGCGGCGCATCATGCAATATCAAGCCGTCGACCTCCAGGCTCACCACAGCCTCCACGACCTGGCTGCTGTTGTTATGCACGATAGTGCCGACCTGGAACTGGTCGCCAGCCGTGAGAAAACGGGGGGTAACCGGCTTCAGCAGCAGCGGCAGGGTCACCACAATATCGGTAGATGATTGACCAACCAGCGTGTCAAGGCTCACCGCTTTGCTGCTCAGCCGCCAGGTTGTCAGGCTGTCTGGGAGCGGGATCTCCACCACGGCATTCCCCCGGGCATCTGTCTGCAGCGAAGCCTCCCAGAAACTGGTATCAGGGAAGTCGCGTCTGACCCCGTCATCATCATCGCCGAGCGCACGCCCCAACGCCGCCTCCTGCACATCCCCGCCTCCACCGCCGCCTAGGCCCAATGGCTGCGCTGGCACCTCAAGCTCAAGACCCTCCCCGGAAACAAACAAGCCGCTGCCAACGATGCTTCGATACGGCTGGCGGGCGTAGAAGGCGTTCATGATGTCAGGGGCATTGTCTTCCTTCAAGGTGAGGACAGCCAAATCAACCAGCGACAACGAAATATCCGCTTGTACAGGCCGGCCCAGATAGTCAGTGACGGCAACATCGTAAATGGCGGTCTCGCCAGGCTGAAACAGCGTCTCCCGCGGGGTCAAATTCACATTGAGTTCGAACTGGTCCGGGGCCACCACCAGTTCGGTGATGCCGAGCCTGATATCCGCGTACCTTCCCGCTGATGATCCAGACGACTCCCCTTTGACAGCAGCAATGGTCACAAAAACATTGGGAGCGAATTCGGCTGAAATCGGGATTTCCAGCAGCTCGCTGCCGCTTCCCAGGGTGATCAGCTGCTGCTCTATCAACGTCCCCCGTTCTATAGTCATCCATGCCGATACCGGTTCAGAGAAGGGTGATTGAATCAGGATGCGGGCGCTTTCGCCTGCACGATATGCTTGTTTGTCGGGCACCAGTTCCATACGCCGCTCACGCTGGCTGCCGCGCCAGCCCACATAACTCCCATCCATTACCCATAGGTAGGCACTGCTGGTTTGCCGGCGTCCACTATCGTCAACAACCGTGGCAGCGGCCACGTAGCTGCCTCCAATTGCCGGTGTGAAAGCGGCCCGCGCTTTCCCCTGCTCATCAGATTGCAGTTCAACCCGATACACTTCACGGTCTACCGGTTCCCAAAGTGTCGTGAAAACCCCGTATCGGGGGCGACGGCTGGAGATCCAGTCGCGCTGATAAACAATTACCTCAACCGGCTGATTGGGGGCGGGTTCCCCAGTCCAATTCACTGTCCGCAGGTCGACCGTCGCCTCTTTCCCTGCGGCGACCAAATTGTCAGCCAAAGAAATACCCACGTAAGAGTCGGCGGCATGCATGATGATTTCAGTCCGGCTGGTAACAGGAAGTTCCGAAAGACCGGACACCTGTGCCTCGATCATCACCCTCCGGCTCCCCTCATCCGCATCTGCGAGCAAATCAGCCGGCAAGCTGATGGCCAAATGTCCATCGACATCGGTGACGCCGCTGCCGCCAAGCACGTTCCGGCCTAGCGGGTAACTGTCGAAGGAGTCAAGCGACCTTGAAAGCGGCGACAACTGCTGGGCCGCATCGGCAATACGGTAGCCGCCCAACGGCAGCTCCGGCCAGTAGCTATCTTCATAGACAAACCAATTCACTTCAAGATCTGCCGCCGGGCCGCCAAAGAAGTAGCTTGCGTCTAGAGATACATCCAACGCTTCTCCGCGCAGCAGTGCACTCTGATCAGCTGTCAGGTTGACCAGGAATTCCGGCTTGCGGTATTCGGCTACCGTAAAGCTGCGGTACGCTTCGGCATTCACGCCTCTCAAAGAAAACTGGTAGGAGCCCAGACTCATTTCCTCCGGCAGCAGGAACTCGCCGCTGAAGGCGCCTGACTCATCCACAGCTACCTTGATGGTTTCATCAAGCCCCACGTCGCTTGAATAGGAAGCGCGGCTTATTCTAACGGTAAGTTCTGGCATCGCTGGTAGTTGATACCGTCCGTACGCGGGGCTGCGGACAATCCCTTTGAAGTAAACCTGATCACCCGGCCGATAAATGGGGCGATCGGTGTAAATATAGGCGAATGTGGGTGGCTCTGGGTTCGTCTGCGCACTCAAACCGAAATTCCAGGGTGCGACACCGGGACTCCAATAGCTGCTGCCTATACCAAAACCTGCCTCTCCTGGGCGGTTGCTCACCGCCACGACCCCGGATAGATAATCATCGAGCGGCCGATCAAACCGTGCCAGGCCATTTTCATCTGAGAGCGCATTACCCAGTTGGACACCCGCCCGGCTGCTTAGAGACAACCGTCTTCCGGCGACAGGCTCGCCTGAAGCAAGATCCGTTGCCCAAACGTGGACCTCTCCAAACATTTCCTTGATCACGATATTGGTATCAGCCACAATTAGCAGGTGCCGCTGATTCTGCCAATAGGGAGCGCTCTCATCCAACTCCGGCGCATTGATATCGATCAAATAGACGCCGGTGGGCAGCGCTTCGCCATCAGCAAGCGGCAGCGATGTAACCGACACTTGCTCTGGCGCCAGATCCAGGGGAAGGCTCCAGGTGCGTATCGGCGAAGCGGCAGAGCGAAAATCCACGATGGTATAAGGATCGTTGATAAGATTGAGCGGCAGCCCCAAATCATACAACGCCGCATCCAATTGCGAAATATTGCGCTGAATGACATCGACCTGTGTCGGATAGCTATTACTGACCTGACTTAGCTGGCTTGGCAGATTCAACGAGGCCACTGGCTCGCCGCTAGGCGTCCTAAATCGAAAGGTATAATTGCGGCCGATGGTATTTCCGTGCAGATCTTGGGCTGATCCGGGGACAGTCACTTCATACACGATGTTTCTCTGCATCTCAAAATCGATGCTCATCTGCGTATCGTAAAAGTCGTATCTAACCTCGCCCGGGTCTGGATCAATGCTCACCCGACCCTCTACGGTTGCCCAATCCATCGGAGACACAAAGCCCACTGAGAAACCCTGCAGCCAGCGATCCGCGATTCCTCCATCGCTCGGTATGGTATTGGCTACCGCTGGCAGAGGGGGTGTGCTGAATCCGCTGAGCACATCTCGCTGCATCGTTGCCTGGCCGGCCGCCGCCTGGGCCGCCTGGGCTATTCCGATCTGGTACGCGCTGGCCAATAGAAGCGGCTTCTGAGGACGAAGTGTCAGAACCCGATCTCCATCAGACCAGATGTAATCCAGCTGGACCGCTGGCGCACCGGCGCTGCGTATCGATGTCGCTGATTCCGTGACAGCCCGGTTCATCGGCAGGTTGAAGGTAATGGTGATCGGCTGTTGGAGCCCGTCGACAGTGGAGCCATTCTTTGGATCCGTCGATACGACCGCAGGGCTTTCCGTCAGAAAGCTCCATACAAAAGGCTGTTCCAGCGAGCTGCCGGCGAGATCTTCAAAATCGTCCAGAACCTGGACATCATATGTGGTAGCCGCAGCCAACGAGCTGTCTGGCTGAAAACGATAAACGCTGGTGGAGACCCACATCCCCAGCCCCTCGACCTGCGGTTGGAAGCGGAGCGGATTAGGGAGGCCAGCTTGCTGCGAGCCGCCGGCCAGAGGGACGACCGGGCGATTGAACATCACCATAATGGCGCTGTCCACATCCACATCGATGACATCTGAGTCAGGAATCACCTGCCCCACTTCCAGATAGCCAACAGTGGCCAGATACAGCTCCACCGGCTCAGTGATGGGAAAGCCATTGGCGCTGGCGGCCTGTTCGCCGATGCTCACTCGATAGGTCGCCCGGCGCTTCAGTTTTTCGTCCGGCGTGAAGATCAAGGTATCGGACCGGGGCCAACTGAAATCCCCGGACACGGGCTCTGCGTTGGTAGACTCTAGGGCTACAAATGCCGCCTCGACAGACGACTGATCCATCGGCTGGTCGAAACGGACGGTGATGGACCCATCCAGCAGCATCTCTTCCCCAGCAGCTGGGCTGCTCTGTACCACCTGCGGCGGCCAATCGATCAGAGCTGGGTCGACAATGGCGACAGCTTCCGGCGTATTAGTCGCCGATGGACGTGGCGTTGGCTGGCTGCCTTCGGACGTGTCGCGAGTTGACCCTACTGGACTGGCGGCTGGAACAACTGCCGTCGGGATAACTGTAGGCAGAATTTCCGCCTCTTTGCGACATGCTGTCAGCAGCAGAATTAGGAACAGAAGCGTAATTCCCAGTTGCCTAACTTGTCGATTCCGCATAGAGGACACTCCGCTGATTGCCAGGTGATTCGATAAATCGCCGCTCTCAAATATTAAATTGGGTACATCAGATATTGCCAGATTACTATATCAAATTCTCGTTATTTATGACAGTCGGCTTGCATTATCGACCGGGCGAAGCATCTCGTGTGGCATATTGGGACTCAGATTGCTATAATGACCGCGTCGTGAGTGAATTGAACGTTACCAACAGGGAAAGCTTCAGCATGCCTGAAGATGAAAAATGGATGTGGTTGGCTTTGGAAGAGGCCAAGAAGGCAGCCGCGCTGGGCGAAGTCCCTATTGGCGCGGTGGCGGTGCTGGATGGAGAGGTCATCGGTTCCGGATACAATCGGAAAGAGTCCGACCTTGATCCTACGGCTCACGCAGAGATAATTGCCCTTCGGGAAGCTGCCGTCAAGGTTCAGAATTGGCGGCTGATCGGAGTCACCCTATATTGTACGCTGGAGCCATGTCCTATGTGCGCCGGCGCCATGATTCAAGGGAGACTCAGCCGCCTGGTCTACGGCGGCAAAGATACCCGCTTTGGCGCGGACGGGTCCATAGTCAATGTGATGAGAGAACCCAGCTTCAATCATCAAGTTGAAATCACATCGGGTATTTTGGAGGAAGAATCTGCGGCGCTGCTTCAGGATTTCTTCCGAGATCTCAGAATCAAGCGTGCGAAGCAGAGTTAATTGCAAACAGCTTGCCCTGTCGTTGACAAATCTATACGGAGAGGTGCCGGAGTGGTTGATCGGGGTGCTCTCGAAAAGCACTGTGGCTTTACGGTCACCGTGGGTTCGAATCCCACCCTCTCCGCCTTTGTTAAATTAGCGACCAATGTGTTTGTGTAAGGAGAAAGTGGCCGGATCGGCCACTTTTTCTTTCCAGTAACGTTTTGCACGTATGGTTGTCGACGAACGACGCAAAGCGGGCATTCATTTGACCATCGCCCTGCAAGACCCTACTCATAAGTCCCTTGATTTACGCATTCGCCGTAATGCCACTCCACTAACTTTCCCCGTCAAAGACGATGCCGCCAGCCGTGTTATCCTCGGCGCAACTGGCGCATGAAATTAGCCTCCAGGCCGTTTCCTAGCCGTCATGAACGATCTCATAAAGGGTGTTGCCTTTGCTCCTTCCGATCATGACATTGTTTCCCTATTACAATCAAGCCAGATTTCAATGAAATTTGACAGCCATATAACGCCCACTAGGGCGGCGTTTTGGTCTGCAGAACGGCCTTGAATTACCGGAATTTTACAGTTCGACACAGAGAAACTTTACATAATCCGCCCTAACGGTTTGCGTTACTGGCTGGTGGGCGAGAATAATGTTTATTATAGTAGTAAATGCCGAAGCGAGAAAAATGCTTGAAAATGCCGCAGAATCCCACCAGTCCAGTGCACGCTTTGTTAGGCGCGGTTTTATGGTTTCTTTCCTAAAACTATGTAACTTGTATCATCATCTGTGGCTGGTTCAAATTTGAAATCAGAATGAGCATGAACATCTATAAATCCTGCTTGCTTTAGATATTCCACTGCTTCACTACATTTATACCAAGTTAGAAACGGAGATGAAATATAAGTTTCTGAGTGAATGATTTTGTCATCCTTGATAATTTCGTATCGGTCTTCCGTATCCTGGATTCGATTGTCCACATCATAATTACAACGAAACCACCTTCTTACCAAAGCACCGTCAGAAGGACGGATTGCTTCCGAATCAATTTCCCAATCTACTTCAACAGGATTGGGATCCATAACTCTTAAAGACATGGCTAACACACCGCCAGAGTTTAAGTGCTCATAGAAGCGTTTTAGGGCTTCGTGCCTATCTGCAACATTAATTAAGTGAAGGAACGAAGAAGAAGGCACGATGATGGTTTGGTAGCGACGAGGAATATCTAAGTTTTGCATGGCTTGAGCATACAAATTTGGCTTTAATCCTAAGTTATCCGCGTTTTCACGTGCTTTTGAAATCATCTCAGGTGAAATATCAACACCGTCAATGTCAATCCCTTCTTGCATATAATCGAACATTACGCGACCAGTACCGCAGGCAACATCTAGTGCAGGTTCTCCGCTGTCTTTGATAATCTTTATGAAGTACGGACGGCTAGACCACTTTGAAGTGTCACCACGTAATAAGTCCCAATACTCAACCATCATTCCGCGATAACCATAATCTGTTGTTGACATTAATTCTCCTTGAACGAAGCGCCTAACGCCCGCTTCAGCCGCGCTTCGTGTCGGCTGGAAGCTCTGTTAGGCGGCTTGCTACAGCCCTTTTGGGAAGGCTTGTCAGGCTTTTCTTAGGCTAAAAGCCTTCATCCGTCAGATTGTCAAAGTCAAATACCGTCAATCCCTCATCAACTACTTCCACAAAACCAAAATGTCTGCCTTGCGGATCACCATGAGAACGTGTGAGGTTTCCACGCGGCACCAACTTTATTTGCCGCTCCGGTGTGGCCACCACAAAATTCACTTGTTGGAAGCCCGCCTTTTCAATGCCACGCTTGGAAGCGTGATTATCTACACGGTGACCAAGCCAAAACTTTTCTACTTCATCTTGCTCCAAGCATAAGATGGCTTGAAGCAGGTGAGGATAAATCCCACGTCCACGCGCGCTCTCCAGTGTAAAGAAATCCCATAGGCCACGATCTGGCGGCGTAATCGGCCAAAACATGCCACCTACCCCTACAGAATTGGCACCACTCCAACCGTAGCCAACAGGCTGATCCTCGATGTAAGCGACATATGCTGTATTCGCGTCGTTTAACCGTGCCTCAATCTTTGCTGGTTCCAAATTATGCAGTTTACTCAACAATGGCACATCCGCTATGTGCTCACAGCGAAAATCGGGCAAGCGAGGCAAAAGAGGGAGTTCATCACCGCGCCACCAAGTGTAGGATATCGCTAAAATCGAATGGGGCATATTGTTTCCTTCTAAGAATTGAAAGTTTAGTTTGCCGTGCAGTTGCTTAAGCTGCGCGCTCGGTTCCTTTGGCGCGTCAGCTTTAAGCCTTTGTTAGGGCGGCGTTTGCGTTTGCAGAACGGCCTTTACTTACCAAGGATTTTGTGTTCGCCACAACGAAACTTTTATATAAGCCGCCCTAACGGTTTGCGTTACTTGCGGGTGGGCGGGCGTGGATAAAATTCCGAGAGCAGGATTCTGTTCGAGTGTAGAAAAAGCTCGAAAATGCCACAGAATCCCACCCGTCAAGTGCACGCTTTGTTGGCTGGCGTTTTTGGATTTTATTTTTCTCTCCAAAGCGTATGGCAATCTAAATCATCGCAGGCGGTTAATGCTCTTTGTAGCATTGGTAGCCAAACATGAGTCCATTTTTCATTTATACCACCGCGACAATATTCTGTTGCAATGTAAACGCACATAGCAACACATAGTTTGTAATCGTTATAAAGTTGATTCCATTCATAATTCGATACGCCATTTTGAATTAGGGACTCGTGATAGTGTTTAAGAATAGGGATTTCATACTGCCTGCGGAGTTCTACATCCCAATCCAGGACAATGGCGTATGCAACGTCGTAAACTCCTAGCCAAGTGGTCAGGCTCCAATTAAAAGGCTGGCGATCAATGATATAGAGTGGATAATTGCCATTACGTGGCACAAGCACATTTGCAGAACCAACATCGCCGTGAATTATGGTGAAACCGTTCAGGTCTTGTGAACGCTTAATCAATACCTGTGGGTGTTTGGCGCACAACTCATGCAAGAGGTCAGCCCAATGCAGTTTTAATTCTGATGAAAATCCATCCACAATATGACTAACACCAGGCACGGCAATATCCACAAAGTTCTGGATGTGCTTTGGGTCATGCCCGCTTAAGCCTGCTTCTGTCAATCGCTCTTTTCCCCACCATCGGGCATGGAGAATTGCCAAGCCTTCTGCAAGCGCAAGACCATATTCAAGTGTTGGCTTTTTGTCGTAGGCTTCGATATGCGTGTCTGAAACATCTTCCAAAAGTAAATGATATTTTCCAAGTTCTTTGGAATAAGCGGCATTGTAACAGCGAAGAAGGGGGGCGTTATCTAAAGCGATGTAATCTTTAGTGTAAAACATCACTTCAGAATCGCCAAATGTCTCGCCATCCCCCAAATCTGTATCTACCATTTTTAGAAATAATCTTTCGGGGCAAGGACCCTTCGCATTATCACTGTATTTCACCAGCAAGTTGGCACTTGTAGACCAGTTTCCTTGACCTGTGCCCAGTTCAATTGACTTTACTTCGCCGCCCTTTAATGCGCCGTTCTCCAATAGAATGGATGTAAGCCATTCTATTGAAACTTGCTCGATGCTTTGGATAACTGTGTTTGTCATTTTTTAATCTTTGAATAATTTGGACGAAGCCAGCCAACTATTATTAACCTGCGTATCTGCTTGATAAAACCCTATAATTCATTTTATACAACAAAAAATGCTGGATAATGCTCTAAATCAGTCAATATATCGGCAAAACACGCATGATATATTGAAAAATGGGGGTTTATTGAGCATTTATGCTTGATAAACCGCTATAAAGTATCTAAAATAAGATCAGCGTAATTATATGTTAACACTTGCCTTGGGGCAATTTTTTAAAGGTTTTTCGATGACTAAAAAACGAAAATTGTTGGATCAGGTACGGGATGCCATTCGGTTAAAGAATTATTCTTACCGAACTGAAAAAGCGTATGTCCATTGGGTTAAACGGTTCATTCTATATCATCAAAAACGCCATCCTGAGGAGATGGGGCGAGATGAAGTAGAAGCTTTTCTGACTCACCTCGCCGTTGAAGGTAATGTGGCTGCTTCAACCCAGAATCAAGCCTTAAGTGCCCTTTTGTTTCTTTATAATGACGTATTACACCAACCATTAAGCAACGTAGAGGTAACATGGGCTAAAAAACCAGTGCGTCTACCCATTGTATTAACGCAGGCCGAAGTTCGTCATGTGATGCAATTTCTTTCGGGCGTACCGTTGCTTGTGGTGCAATTGTTATATGGTGGCGGGCTACGTTTGACAGAATGCTTACGGTTGCGGGTGCAAGATATTGATTTTGGGCAAAAAATGCTGGTGGTTCGTGATGGTAAAGGGCAAAAAGATCGCACGACAACATTACCGGATAGCGTTATATCTGCTTTGCAAACCCATTTACAGATGGTAAAAAAACGACATCATAATGATTTACAACAAGGTTACGGCCGTGTGCCTCTTCCCAATGCCTTGGCTAAGAAATATCCCAATGCGGAAATGGAGTGGCTTTGGCAATTTATATTTCCATCTAAAACATTATCTAAGAATCCACGTAGCGACAACGACGTTTTATACCGATACCATTTGCACGAAAGCACAATTCAACGGGCAGTTAGAAAAGCGGCTCAACAAGCAGGGATTGCCAAGCGTGTTAATCCCCACGTTTTTCGACACAGTTTTGCCACCCATTTATTGGAAGCCGGGTATGATATTCGCACCATTCAAGAATTATTAGGGCACAAAGATGTCAAGACGACAATGATTTATACACATGTGGCTCAAAGGGGTGTTATGGGAGTGCGTAGCCCTTTGGATGAATTGTGAATAAAGTTCGTCTTCAACTTTCGGCAATTTTATGCTTCCCAGAATGGCCAAAGATCGTTAGGATTTAGTGGTTTTTAGTGGTTTCTGGCAAGGTTATGCTTCCCACGGGCGGCAAAGATATGGGTTAAGTCACACATGACTTTGCCAGATCGGCAATCTTAATGGTTCCCATCACTTTTTGATCTGAGGATGTGGAGCGAGCAACTTCTGCTCCCCATCCCCAGGATTCGGGACATGATTCCTGAAGCTCGCAATTACGGGCTAACGGTTTGCGGGTTATGCCAGACTCGCCCATTTTCGCGCCCAGCCCAAAGCAAATCCAGTGTAATCTGTGTTGGGCCGCGGCGGTTCAAGCCCTGCTGAGCCGAGGCTAATGCGCCTGACCCCTGCGCCACTGTCCTGGTTCGCGGCAACTATACCTTTATGTCAACTTCTGTCACTTCCCCCGAGATCTCTCCTAAATAGAAATCAGGCTCAAGGAATGCCATACAGTTGAACCTGTCCCCCATTGAAATCGCGCGTCCGGATTAATTGCCTCTGGGATGCAACTGTTTGCGGGATCAGCCCCATTGGATCCGTATATGAGTCATGGCTGTAAACCAACCAGACTCGGTCATACCTACTCAACAATGAGATTAATCCAGGTATGTCGTTGGCCGTCATCTCGGGCTCCAAGACACCATCATCGAACAGATCTAGCGGAACTCCACGTTTTACCACCTGGAGAGAATACTGCTTTTCATACGGCTCAAAGTAATAGTCGAATGGGATTACCACGAAGTTGGAGTTGAAAAGAATCAAGTCATCCTCTTCCACGAAATTGGCGACGTAACCGGCAGCGGAGCTCCAATCCTCCTTTTGAAAGAACCGGTAATAATCGCCGACAGAAAAGAGGTAGTTTACACCAAGACTCCCCAGTACCACGATAACCAGAAAACGGAATCTTAGTTGAGCGATCCCCGCCGCCAGCAGCAGGAACAGCGGAATCGTTGTCCAGATCAGGGTTCGGCCGTAAAAGATTGGCCGGTATGTGCTCACAATCAATTCGCCCAGGAAAGGGGTGGCGAACAGAGCAGCCAGGAGCAAAAATATCGAGCGTTTCCTCCGGTAATAGATCAGCCCCAGGAAAAGCAGTGCGCACATGATCCACATCACCACGACCTGGCTGGCTTGACCTGGCGCAGATGCATTCAAAAAGGACCTGAATACCTGAGCAACGCTGTCCCAAGTTGGTTCGGGAATCCAAAACTTCTGATAGACGGCGCTGGCTTGCTTGAAGAAGAAGAATATCCATGGACCCCACAGTAGTAGGATACCGATCTGGGCCTTTACCCAATTCCAAATAGAAGGCGCCTGGAAGGCAGGCCTAGCTCCTGATTTCCTTATCCATTGAAAGAACATCAGGCCAAGAACGAAGATATTGACAGCCAAGGGGAAAAACACGGCCGTATTGTGAGTGAGCACGGTCGCTGCCGAGAACACGATAAACGCAACCCAGGCCAGGTCAGTCTCAACGGCCCGGATGGGCAACCAGCGATGACGGGAACTCCATGCCCTCCATCCGGTTTGATTGGGTGCCTTATCCTTGTAGCTGAACTCCTCTTTGGGCTCTGCTTCAACTGGACCCGCAGTACGCCAGGCACGCAGATATTCCCGAAATTGGCTGCCAATGGGCTTGAGCGCTCGTGAATCCGTAAGCAGTCTGACCAGGGCATAAATCGCCACGGCGGCATTAAACGTCAGTAGGGTATACATGCGTGCTTCCTGGCCGTGGTAGATGTGGAAAGGCGAGAGAGCCAGGAGCAGTGCTGCCGCCAATCCGATCACCAAACCAGACAGTCGTTTGCCGATCAGATATATAATCGGGATAGTGCCGGCGCCGAATAGTGCAGAAAGGAGGCGGGCATAATAGGGTGTATCCCCTTGGAGTGCTACCCAGTAATGGAGCAGAAGATAATAAAGAGGCGGGTGCTGGTCAATCTTGACAATCCACTGCAGCATATCGACAACAGTGTGGTTAGCCAACCACACGCTGAACGTTTCATCCAACCACATCCCTTTGTTACCGATTAGAAAGACACGCAGCAAACCACCGATCAGCGTAATGGTGATTACCAGTGCGGGCGCAAGCTCTTCATTGCCGATTTCTTCTTTCATCGTCTATAGGAATCCTGCAGAGCGGTCTGCGATTTGATTGGCTTTTCGAGTGATGCACGCTCGTCTCTGGGATATACCGGCCATCCTATGTAGATCCTATTTACGCAAATTAGCAGTTGGCGTCCTGTTTGAATTGATGAACAGCATGAACTGGGCATTGGGCACCTAGCGGCTTACGTTTGCGGCAGAAAGGATGGGTTAGAGTGGGGCTTGAGATGTAAAGAAGGCTCAAAGCCAATAAACACCTGTCAGCCGCGCTGAATCCCCACCGTCCCCCGCACGTCTAGTTAAGCAGCCGATTGGTTCTCTACGAAGTTGCGTTATCAGCCATTCTTTTTGGCATTTGCTTCCCGGATCAACTGTTCAACATAAGGCGAGAAATGGCCGCGATAACGTTCCTGCAACTCAGGCAGCTTCCAATCATCACCCGTCACTTTTCCCCGACAATTTGAAGCCCCACAAGTGCATGGTTCGATACGAAAGGCCGGAAAAGCTTGAGCATGGGCATGATCAGATGTGATCTCTTCACCCGCCTCAATGTCGCGAAAAGCTACGTGGCTGACCATAGTGGGGTCGCATGAGTGATTTACATAGTAGTACACCGACTTGGGTGTGGCAACGAAAAGATCATCGCCAATTTGCGTCTCGTTGTACTGTTCCGGCGCAATTTGAACCTTGCCTGTTTTCCAATCCTCCGTGGTGTAAACGACGCCGCCATGCACCGACATCAACCACTCACCGGCACGGATTGGCTCCGCGGCAAACGTTCCATAACCGTGTATCGGTGATGATCGTACCAGGAGACGGCGATCAAACCACATAGTCACAGATTCAGTCTGATACGCCATAAGATTCTCCAATTGATTGCTTAACGCTATCCTGACTGCTATTAAGCTGCATGCCTGCTTGACAAACTTCCGTGTCAGGTCTGGAAGTGGGCTTGTGTGATTATAAGTCCACGCTCCTTCGGGGGCGAGTTTCTGAAGGTTGTTTCACAAGCAGGATATCCTCTTTCTTTCCTTAGCCAATACTATGAAGACGGTCACCAACAAGCTAGATATAGTTAGTCTGCACTATACTTAGGATCTGGCTCTTCCTCGTTTATTCTGAAGAGCTACGAAATATCATGAAGGAGACCCTGACATGAGCCAGCTGGCTAAGTTTCGAGCAACCATCGATGAGTTCCTTGCCACACACCCCCAATCACCTTTGGCGCCGCAGCAGCAATCTTCATTTCAAGGGTTGGCCTACTTCGATGGCAACGCTGAATTGCAGCTGACCGTGGATGTGGAGAGATTCCCCACAGGTGACACCCCTGTCGAAATGGCCACCAGCACTGGGGACATGAGAATGTATCGCCGCTGGGGTCAATTCAGGTTCACTGTCGACGATACCGAAGCGCACCTGATTGTTTACAGCAATGACATTGGAGACGAGCTGTTTCTCCCCTTTAGGGACGCCACCAATGGTGCCGAAACCTACGGCGCGGGACGATACCTGGACAATCATCGGCCGGGACTGAAGCCAATGTCCGACGGCCGGCTGCTGGTCGACTTCAACTATGCCTACAATCCGTACTGTGCCTATTCACCTGCCTATAGCTGCCCTCTTCCCCCTCGCGAGAATTGGCTGAAGATTCCAATCCGGGCGGGAGAAAAGATCTTCAGCCATTGATAACCGGAGCATCATGCTTGACTGAAGCTGCTATTTCCCGAGTGGCTGCAGATAGACCGTTCCGGCAAATCAGTGTACATACCTTATACTCCAATGAAATCG
>JAHEEY010000347.1 GCA_024640485.1 Chloroflexota bacterium
CAAGATAAGAAGGGCATGGGAGATCCTGAAAGCACAGGAGAGGCCAAAAGCTGAAGACCGGGCCCAGGCGCAAATCACAGAAGCGGTGAAGAGCGCGAATTCGGCACCCGTTGCTGTGCCGTCGGCGGCCGCCACCGGCCCTTCCACGCCAACCAGTGCTCCTGCCCCAGACGCGCAAACCACGGCACCTACCCCAGCCGCTGCCTTGACCACCCCAGCCGCTACCCCATCAACACCGACCGCTGCCCCATCTGTCGAAAGCGATATGGTAGCCATCTTCAGGTACCTCGAGACCCTTGACCAAGGGAAATTAAGGAGAATGAACCCAGCCATCAATCAGAAGATAACAGCTTACAACGAAACACACGAAGGAACCCTGACGAAAACCGACCTCCTCAGCGAGTACGATAAATGGAAAGCCGCAAATTCCGAAACTCCGGTGAATAACTCACACGTCGAAACGGCCGCCAAAAGGCTTGGATGGCAAAGCTACCTGAACGACTACGGAATCAACATATTCATCCCAACGCTAACTGCCAAGCTCAGCGACACACTCAACTCGATACCGAATTCACAGAAGAGTGGCGCCTTGAGGAGAGAATTTGGTAACAGCACCATAGGAACAGTGATGGGGATGAGCGATTCCGATGCAAACGCCGCCGAAATAATCGACGGTCTAGGCGGCGGAGGCTACGAGGCTAAGACAGCTACAATCGTGCTCCATCCGAAACACAACGACTCACTAGACCATTATGTGCATGAGTTGGGCCACTTAAAACAGCATGAACAAGGGATTACGGAATACAACCAAGGTGGCGGGGACTCAATGGCGCATAAGAAGCAAGCCTTGCTCCTAGATTATCACAACATAGCAGTAAATGAGAACCCGCAAGCCCACCTGAAGAAAGGGGATGATGACCCAAAAATCAGGGTAAGATATAAACGAGGAGTAATACACGAAAGATTGAGCGACGTAATAGAGAAAGGCAAAAGCATAACCATGACACTAGTAGAAGCCATGGATTTGTATGCAAAAGGGGTTCCGATCCTAAACACCATGATCATAGATATATCTAAAGCTGCGGATACATATACTTCAGAAACCCTAAATGGATATTACATCAGGCGATACATTTTAAACAACCTCATGATTGAGGCACGCATGGATGGGCTAGACGTAGGGCCAGGCCCTGACACCTGGTAGACACGAAGCTCATGAGATTATCCGGTCTAGTGGGCGCTTAGCAATTACTCTCCGAATCAAATCAGGGCGATTTATCGTATCGGTTTGTCACTGATTCGTCATGACAATCCGGCTTTACCCAAAAGGACACATATGCCCTCAAAGCATGACGCGGCTCACCACGACAACAAAACAACAATCAAGCCGCCGCTGCAGTCAAAATCGGCCGAAATGGGGCAGCAGCTGCTTCCAGCACAGGAATCGGCTGGGAGCGTACTGCAGCGTACTGCCGTGCTGCCCAACAGCGTCAAGCCGGCGGATGCCCAGCGGCTGCAGCGGCTGATCGGCAACCGGGCGGTAGGGCAGATGAATTCCGGCACCGTCCGCCGGCGTCCAGAAGAGCGGCAGCGAACCACCGACGCTGCCAGCGCCTCCTTCGCAGCGATCGTCAACCGAACAACCCAGCTAGGGAAAGCGCCCAACGCCAGCAGCCCTCCACTCATTCAAGCGAAATTGACCCTGGGACCGGTGGGCGATAAATACGAACAAGAAGCTGACCAGGTGGCCAAGCAGGTGGTCGGCAGCATCTCCTCATCGAGCCAACCCAATCCACAGCGGCAAGAAGAGGAGGAAGAATTACAGATGAAGCCGATCTCTTCCATCCAGCGCCAGGAAGAGGAAGAGCTGCAGATGAAGCCTATCTCTTCGCTCCAACGGCAGGAAGAAGAGGAAGAGATGATGCAGGCTTCGCCTACAGACTCATTTGCCGGCGGGCCTATCTCCGGCGACTTAGAGAGCCAAATTCAGGGGGCCCGCGGCGGCGGACAGCCGCTGGCTGGCCCGGTACGCGGCTCCATGGAGCAGGCGTTCGGGGCGGATTTCAGCGGCGTCAAGGTCCACACCGGCAGCCAATCCGACTCCCTCAACCGCTCCGTCCAGGCGCGGGCGTTTACTACCGGCTCAGACATTTTCTTTCGCCAGGGGGAATACAGTCCGGGCAGCTCTGCCGGGCAGGAGCTGCTGGCTCATGAGCTGACCCATACGATTCAACAGGGGGCGGCACCTACTCGGGAACAAGGGGTCAGCAGAGACCAGGTCCAGAGAACCGCGGAAGATGGAAATCCGGCGGTGTTAGATCCGCGCCTGGATCTGGCGAACTTCAAAAACCTGACCTATCGTCGAATGGCCCAGCGAGGCGAGTCCCTCTCCACCATCGATAAATGGCTGGCGGCGGCGGCATCGGCCGACTCCTGGGCCAAACAGCAGCACGCCCTACAGCAAGTGGCCGACGCGGCCGAGCATTGGCTGAAAAAACACGAATCCACGGAAGACGGCAGCGAAAAGTCATCGATCAGCCAGCGGCGGCCGGCGGTAAGAGCAGTCTGGACCGAGGCGCTATATTCTTTGGATCGGCCGGTGGTCGGCCCGACTGGGGCGGCGGCGCCATCTGCAAAGGGTGAGAGCGACGGGCATGGAAAAGAGGTCGCCGAAGGTGTCTTTGATTCCATTGCCTCTGGCGCCGGGATCACCGGTGACTTCGCCGATCGGGGAGCGGTGGAGCTGAGCGCAATCAGTGATTATGCCGACGCCAACGATGGCGCGGCTCATCCCGATTATAATCCCGGCGACAAAATGTCTACCGAAGGCGGGGCCGGGCTGAACAATTCAAAAGCGGATATCATGGAAGGGGCCAACATTTTGACAGGGGGGTTCGCGCTACACGGCGCCATCAAGGATCTGCAGGATGAGGAGAAGAGCGGCTGGGAAAAAGCCGAAGCTGGGGGCAAGGCGGTAGCGGCATCAGAGCAGATGCTCCACGGCAGCTACAAACTGGCAAAAGGTATCGCCCTGGAGAGCGGCGGCAACAGCACCCAGTGGACCCAGGTGGGTGATATCGGCGCCGCCTATGCGGACGGCACTGCCGCCATCGCTGAAACGATCACCTTCTTGAAGGGGATTCACGACCGCAGGAAACTGGCCCAACAGGGCGGGCTGACCACCTACGAGAAAGTTGACTCGACGTTGGAACTGGCCGGCTCTGGGGCAAAAATCGCTCAGTCCGGCGTGAAGACCGGTTTGGACATCACCAAAGCGGTGACGGAAGCGGGGGCATCGGAAGCGATGGCTGGCATGTCCACCGCGGCCGGCGCATTGGGAATCGTCATTGGCACCATCGAATTCATCCAGGGCGGCGCCCAGGTGTTCCGGGGGCTGATGACCAAGAACCAGATCAACAAGGCCGAAGCGCAGCAGCAGCAGATGCTGGACAGTGCCCAAGCGCAGATCGGACAAGCCAGCCAGGTGACCGCCGAGTTCCTTATGGGTGCGGACTTGATGGAAGACAGTGAAATCGTCGACGCGCTGATGGACAAATGGGGTCAACTAGAAGCTTCTTTCAAGCAGATGCAGGCTGAACAAGCGAAATACGCACCAGCGATGGCAGCTGTCAGGAAACTCGAGAGCCGGAGAATGGAATCGGGCGCCTTCAAGATGGCCAAAGGCACCACTGGCGTGATTGCTGGGGCCTTGATCGTGTCGGGCGTTGGCGCCCCGATTGGGATCGCGGTGGCCGCTATCGGCGGCATATTGGCCCTCAGCGAAGCGGGGCTCAAACTCAGCAGGAATGCGGCAGCCAGCCGGTTGACCCTGGTAGCCAGAAGGCTCACCGAAGAGGGGATGCCCAAGGGCAAACCGGATCAATCGCCTGATTACCGGGTGATGGAAAGGCGTGTCTACAAATGCTACTACAATCACATCCCCGAAGTTCTGGAGAAAAAAGCTCCCACAGGGATGTCCAGCAGTGAATTCGGCGATGTGAAGAACTTCGCCTGGGAGGATAAGCGGGATCGCATTGAATCGGATGCAAAGACGACCATTGACTCCCCAGCCGCAGCCGCCTTCCTAAATGAGCCGGTGAAGAGAGACAGCTGGATTGAGGTTCAAGATGACGCCGGCATCCCGACACACAAGGAAAAGCCAAAATCATGGGCTAAAGCCGGGCTTCTAACCAGTGCTTCGGCGCACAAAAGCAAGCAAGCGATGGAAGCCAGCAAGGATGATATCGTCAATGCCCTCTACGCCCTAGGCAGTTCGAGCTATAATCAGGCCAGTCAAGATTTTGTAGATTCCCCCATCGTGGCCCTGGGCGATGCCGATCCAGAAACGATGGCGTCCTTCGGGCAAGTCACGCTGCAGGCGCTGCTGTCCGCGGCTGATATCACCGCATCTCGTTGGACCGCCTGGCTTGCCGACGCCGGCGATAACGAGGCAAAGATGAAAGAACACATCCGAGGCAAGCTCGGTTAGGATCAAGGCAGCTGCCAATGAGCACATTATTTGAACGTTTGAAGTCATTTTATGAAGTAAGCGGCTGGCCCATGGAACAAGTGGCCGGGAGTACGATTCTTTCAACCACCTACGCTGGAGAGAGAGGGGAATGGGTCTTCGTCGCCTCCACAGATGAGGACACCGGCACCACCACGGTCTTCGCCCGGGCACCGCTTTCTTGTCCCAAGCGCTGTTATAACACCATGTCTGAACTGCTGGAGCGGGCGAATTTCGGAATGACCCACGGCGCCTGGGTCATGGATCGGGCTGATGGCGAAATTCGCTTTCGTGTGGGCACAGATTTGAGCGGACTCGTGCTGACCAACGAGCATCTGCGCAGCCTGACCCTCTATACAAACCTGACCATGAACCATTACCTGCCAGCTTTGAAAGCTGTTATTGATTCGGGCAGCACGGCAGCGGAAGCGTATGCCTTAGCCTTTCCACCAGCCTAGCAGAAATTAGCGTAGGGTAGCCGTATGAACAACCAAGATCTCGATCAGATTCTCGAACAAGTCCAGTTCGCCTGCTTCGCCGGCGCCTCCCCCGGCACTGTCTCCGCGGCGATGAAAAAGCTGGCCCTGGCTCAATACCCACCGGCAGCCGGCTTCTTCGCCACCTGCCTAAAGGATCGGCGGCAGGAATGGCGGGCACAGGCACTGCTGCTTTTAGGCTATCATTACGACCTGTCTGGGAATCAGCATGCCTTAGAGGCGGTGCGGCAGATGCTGAAGCATGACGACGAT
>JAHEEY010000348.1 GCA_024640485.1 Chloroflexota bacterium
CCGCTGGCCGATAACGGCGGCCCGACGCTGACTCACGGTCTGGGCGGCCTCAGTCCGGCGATCAACGGCGGGAACCCCGCCGGCTGCCTGGATGGGAGTGGGCACGAACTGGCTGCCGACCAGCGCGGGGCGATGCGCAACGGCCGCTGCGATATCGGCGCTTTCGAGTACCATGGGCTGACCGAGCATGTTTACCTGCCCGCTGTGCTCAAGTAGCCCGCGCCAGCGGCGTACCCTTCTTCACACATAGATCAAAAGGACGCTGCTGGTTGCTTCCAGCAGCGTCCTCTGTTATGGCTCTGTTTGCCCGCGATCTCTGCCCAAGCCGGCCCGATCAGTCCGGCAGCTGGTCCAGCATCTGCTGCATCCGCTGCTTGTAAGCCCGGAACGCTTCCCGTCCCTGGGGAGTCAGGCTGATACTGGTGTGCGGCTTCCGTCCGCGGAACTCTTTATGGACCGCTACATAGCCGGCTTCTTCCAGCTTGCCCATGTGGGTCGATAGATTGCCCCAGCTGAGCCCGGTCAAACGGATCAGGAAGACGTAGTCGGCGCTTTCCACCACATAGAGATAGGTCAGCACCATCAGCCGGGCGGGGGCATGGATGATCGTGTTAATATCCGCCAGCGGATGCAGTTCTACGCTGCCGTCGTCACTCATGATGTTGGTCCTCAAACTGCTCGCCGTCCATCTCAATCGGCGGCTGCCGCATAAGGCGGACGAAGAGAACAACCCCGGTCACGATCATAACCACGGCAGCGGTACCAAAGGTCACCGGGAAGCCGTGGTGGCTGAAACCGTGCTCCTGGTACAGCCATTCACCCACCGGCGGCGCCAGCCCCAGCAGCAGCCCGTACAGGTAAAGCCGGGGGACATCCATGAAGTACGCTCCTAAGCTGAAGAAGCCCAACAGCATCAGCCCGAGCAAGAGTGAAGTCTGCTCGCCAGAGATCCGGCCCACATTGGCGGCAGTAATCAGCCCCAGGATGAACACCGCCAGGTTCAATATCAACATCACCCAGGTAAAAATGGCCAGCTTGCGCTTGCGGGCAGGGCCGTAGCTGACGGTTCCCATCCGCGGTGCCACCACATGTCTTTTCAACCACCATATCGCTGCCATGACCCCAAACCACAGCGGCAGGAACACCGCCGAACTCCAAAAATCCCCCAGCCGATTGCTCAGCAGCGGTGCCAGGGCCATTTGGGACATCAAGCATCCCAGTAAGATATCGTACAACCCATCATTTTGAGACAATCTGAATACTGCCCGTTCCACCTGATCGAGACTGCTTGTTTTATTCACCGAACACCTCCATTTGAAGGCCTAGACTCCCAGTAAAAAAGTACTTTTTATTTCAAAGTACTTTGAACACATTATACATTGATCAACCTTCAATGTCAATCGGTTCCGGCAGATTGGCGTCGAAAGTTGCGGCACAAACAGCAGCTACTATACTTCCTGCCGATTGGCGGCAGCTGTGGTGCTGCAACCTTATCCGTGAGTGGTCGGACTTCTCTGAAACAGAGGGTTACGCGTGAAACGGACCAAAGAGTATAATTGGCTGAAGCGCTGGCTGACAGGCGGCGACGTCGAACCAACAGGCTGCGGCTCAGGGAACTCTCCCCACGGCAGTAGCGCGAAAGTGGGACTTATCCCCCGGACTGGCAGCCTATCATTGAGAGTGGTTTCATAAACTGTATGGAAACGCCTAAACAAAAATCACGCGCCTGGCAGCAGTGGCTGTTTGCCTTCCTGATCATCGCCTTTCTCTGGGTGGTGTACTCCCATCTCACCGAAATTCAGCGGCTGGCCCAGGTCCTGCGCCAGGGAAAGCTGGCCTGGGTGTTTGTGGCCGCCCTGCTGCAGGCGTGCTACTTCCTGGGCTACGCCTATATGTATCATTTTGCCCTGCTGACCGTAGAGGTCCCCAGCCAGGTAGGCGAGCTGCTGCGGCTGGCCTTTGCCGCGGTCTTCGTCGACTCAACGGCACCTTCCGGCGGCGTGGCCGGAAAAGCGCTGTTCGTAGACGCCGCCCGCCGCCGAGGTGAATCGGCCGCCCGGGCGGCTGCCGGCGCCGCCCTGGTGCTGGCTGTCCATTATGGCGTTTTCGCCCTGATTCTAACCGGCGGCCTCTGGCTGATCTTGCAGCGAGGCGGGCTCACCTCACTGGAGCTGATCAGCGCTGTCCTGTTGTTTCTGCTGGTAGGGGGCACCATCGGCGTCCTGCTCCTGGGCGCCTGGCGGGCCGAGCTGCTCTACCGGCTGCTCATCAGGGTGCAGGCATTGATCAACTGGCTGGGTAAACTGATCCGGCGGCCCTCACTGGTCGCTTCAGACTGGGCTCAGGTGCATGGCGCTGACTTTGCCGCCGCCGGCGCCGCCATTCGCCAGCAGCCTGCCCGTCTGGGCTATACCGTGGCCGCCGCCGCCGCCGTCCACCTGCTCAATATCCTCAGCCTGGCAGCCCTCTTTCTGGCTTTCAATCTGGCCTTTGATTGGAGCGTCATCCTGGCCAGCTATTCCATGTCGATCCTGTTCTTGATCGTGTCGCCGACACCCAACGGCGTCGGGGTGGTGGAAACGGTGATGCCGCTGATATATACCAGCTTGGGGGTGGCTCCGGAACAGGGGACGATTGTCAATCTCGCTTTCCGCGGATTGAGCTTCTGGCTGCCGCTGCTGATCGGCTTCTTCTCCCTGCGGCGGCTGCGGCTGTTCGACTCCCAGCAGGGGGAGCTGTCCAGATCGGGCCAGGTCCGGCTGATCGCCGTCTTCAGCGGCTTCGTGGGGCTCATCGATCTGCTGACCGCGGTCTCACCCTCATTGGTGGCCCGGCTGGAGGGGATCGATCAGTTCGTGCCCCTGCTGCGGGTGCAGGGGGGGCATCTGACCACCGTCCTGAGCGGCTTCGTCCTGCTGGTGCTGGCCCCAGGTTTGTGGCACAACCTGCGGCTGGCCTGGCGGCTGCTGCTGGCCACCCTGTTGGTGTCAGCCGCGGCCCATTTGATCAAGGGGTACGATTATCCCGACGCCTTTCTGTCGCTGCTCATCGCCGGCTACTTATGGACTCAACGGGCATACTTCCATGAGACGTCAACGCCGCCGACATTGGCCCGGGGCATCGGCGCCCTGGTTTCTGCCGCTGCTTTCACCCTGATATACAGCACCGCCGGCATCTTTCTGCTGGAGGAATGGTTTCAGGTGGAAACCAGCCTGGGCCAAAGCTGGGCGGAAACCGCCAACCTTTTCATCCGCGGCGGTCGATCGTCCTGGGTCTTGAGCAGCGCCGTGGGCAGCTTCTTCGTCACCTCGGTCTATGTGGTCGCCGGGGTCACTATCTGTTTGGGCATCGGCCTGTTGATCGCCTACTTCTACTGGTACGCCCGAAACCTGGCCCGGCGCGCCTGATCGCCGGCAGTCGCTCAATCCGGCACCTTCGCTTCGCCGCTCTTGTTACCCAACCCGCTGGCGGCTGCCGCTGTCCGACGACTCCGGAGCCCCTACGGGCTGCGCACTATCACCGGCAGGAACACCCCTTCCCAAACCGCCTCATCCAGGCTGCCGTCAATCAAGCCCTGGTTGACCGCCGTCATCTCTTCGACCACCGCCAGGCTGATCGCGGGACCCGCTTCATGGAACGGCGCTAATCCCAGGAGGCTGGGCAGCGGCGGCAGCGGCGCGCTCACCGCGCCGTTGGGGCAGGAGGTCGATAATCTGGCCAGATCATAGATTTGGAAGCCGGCAGCGAACTGCTCCTTGCTGGCGGCGCCAATGGTGTCGCATACCGCCAATTCGATTTCCCTGACCATGCTGGTCAGGATCTTCTCCGAGCCGCTGATCGTCCCTGAGTCGAACAGCGTCACCCACTGGTCGACATCCACGCCGACGACCCAGATCCCTTGCTGGGCGGCCATCAGAATACCGGCGCTGCCGGCTGGTCCGGCGATATTGAAGATGACGTCGGCCCCATCTGCCGCCAGCTGGGCCGCTGCCGTTTCACCCATCTCATCTCCATTGAAACCGGCGGTATAGGTCACCAACAGCTGGGCGTTTATGTTTTCGTGGTGCAAGCCGTTGCGAATACCCACAATGAACTCTTCTACGGCAGGGATATGGAATTCACCGAAGGCGCCGGCGATAACGCCAACGACATCGCTTTCGGTCATCAACCCGGCCAGCGCGCCGGCCTCGTAGCCGGGTTCCACCAAGTTGAAGTTGATCGCGGCCAGATTGCTCCGTTCATCTACCACCCCGTCCACGATTGCGAACAAGGTGCTGCTGTTGGCCAGGGAGGCGCTGATCACTGCTTCGTTCATCGTCCAGCCCACCGCGATGCACAGATTGTTCAGCTGGTCAGCGCACTGCTGCAGCCGCGGCAGGTAATCCGCAGGGCTGGTACTGGTGAAGACCATGCTGGTGGTGGTGTAGATCGGCTCCGCCCGGATCAAACCCTGGTAGGCGAGCGTGTTGAAATTCAGCCCTGACAGGCCGCCTTCATCCGCTACCAGGCCGGTGGAGAAAACTTGGCCGGCAGCGCCGCTGTGGTGGGCGTAGGCAAGTGCCGACAGCGTCAACGAGCAGATCAGTACAGTCAGGCCGACGACCACAAACAGCCGCCGCCACTTGAGCAAAAGGTTCATCGTGCCCTCCCAGAATCGACAGATTTCGAGGGCATCAGTGGACGCAGCATGCCCTCTTGATTAAAGATGATTGGATCGGATGCGGGGGTCGGTGGGCGCGATGGAATCAGGTGGCTCCCGCCCAAAATATGTCACCACTTTAGCAAAATTCTGGCAACGGTGTCAACCAACTGGTGGGGCAATCGGGTCGGCCGCCAGCGCCAGAGACGGACTTGTTTTTGTGCTTGCGCCAGCATGACGGCGGCGGCTTTTTGCCAGGCGGCCGCAGAGCCCCTATACTTGCCGACTTCAGTGCGGCCCAGGCCGACCCGGCCCGAAACCGGTTGGTCATGGCAAGGCCACGAACGGCAGCATCACACCGTTCCTCGCGTCCCGCTGTCGATCGAGCAGCAACCTTGTCCAGGATCAAACAACCGCTGCCGCCCGATGCGGGCGGCCCAAACTTGATACGCTGGCACATCCCACGTGCCACTCAAGGAGATTGCGATGAAACTCAACCAGCAGCCGCCGAAATCTGCTGCCAGCAGCGCCAGGCCAGACCGGGCGCTGATCCTCTTCTTCCTGCTCTCATTTGTGATCGCCTGGGGGATGATTCCCCTGCTTGG
>JAHEEY010000349.1 GCA_024640485.1 Chloroflexota bacterium
CGCCAGGTGGGGGTTCTTTTCGCCCAAGACACCCTCTATAAACGGCAGACCGTGCTCCAAAACCTCAGCTTCCACTGCCGGCTGCGCCGCCTGCCAAAATCGCGCGCCCAGGAAGTGCTGGAGCAGGTCGGCCTGCGCGATCAGGCGGGCACCAAAGCGGAGAAACTCAGCTCTAGTATGGCCCGGCAGCTGGCCTTCGGCCGCGCTATCCTCCACCAGCCGTCCATCCTGCTCCTCTTCGATCCCTTCGCCCGCTGCAGTGACCAGGCCGCTGAGCTGATCAGCGACATCATCCGGCAGCTGGCCGCCGCCGGTGCTGCCGTTCTGATATTGGCCCCCGATACCACCAACCTCGACAGCTTGTGCGGCACAATTCACCGGCTGCGCCAGGGACGTATCGTTGAGAGCTACCATCCTGAGGCACAACCTCGGGAGAGTTTGCCCTTCATGATCCCCGCCAGAGGGGATGATACCGTTATCCTGGTCAACCCGGCCGACATCCTCTACGTGATCGCCCAGGACAACACCGCCAGCCTGCAGACCAGCGAAGCGCTGCTGCCCACCCGCTTTACCCTGTCGGAGTTGGAGGAGCGTCTCTCCCGCAGCGGCTTTTTCCGCGCCCATCGCAGCTACCTGGTTAACCTGCAGCACGTTAAAGAGCTGATTCCCTATACCCGCAACAGCTACAGCCTCAAACTCAGGGATGCCGCTGAGACCAAGATCCCGTTGAGCAAATCAGCCGCCAAAGAACTGCGCCAGTTACTGGGGATTTGATGTCGTTGGCCCACTGAAATGATTATTTAGCCCGTGATCAGGTTCCATTCACCCTGTTTTTGATGCCATTGGCCCACCTAGTGAGCCGCTGGCCCCTTTTTTGATGCGGCTGCCGCTGCTATCCACTATGCTGATATCAACTTAACCGTTATCCAGTGCGACCATGTCATCACTGGAGAAAGCAAGTGGGAGTGAAAGTTATGGATACCATTGTTGTCGACAGTTTGACCCGGGAGTTTGACGGAACCCGCGCTGTTGACCAAATCAGCTTCACAGTGGAAGCAGGCGAGATATTCGGGTTCCTGGGACCCAATGGGGCCGGCAAGAGTACCACCATCCGTATGCTCACCGGACAGCTGCGGCCCACCTCAGGGTCTGCCCAGGTCGCCGGCTGCGACATCGTCAGCCAGCGCGATCAGATGAAACCTCAGATTGGGGTCGTATTTGACTGCCAAAATATATACGAGCGGATGACAGCGCGAGATAACCTTCGTTTCGCCGCCCGGCTGTACCGGGTTAACGGGCAACGGGTCGATGAGGCTCTAGAATTGGTCGGGCTAACTGACAGTGCCAAGAAGCGAACCAAAACGTTTTCCAACGGGATGAGACAGCGGCTGGTTATCGCCAGAGCGCTGCTCCACCAGCCCAAAGTCCTCTTCCTCGACGAACCGACCCGGGGGCTCGACCCCCATATCGCCAGGGATATCCGCTCTTTGATCGTCCAATTGGCTGAACAGGGGATGACCATTTTCCTGACCACCCATTACATGGAAGAGGCCGACCAGCTGTGCCGGCGAGTCGCTTTTTTGGACCGCGGCCGCATCGTCGCCCTGGACACGCCTGCCGGCCATAAAGCGGCCCACCAATCTACTTACGGCGGCGAGGCCCCAACCTTAGAAGATTTGTTTGTGAAACTAACCGGCAGCTATCTGCGCGGCGGGGAGAGAATGTGATGAACCGTGAAAAACCTGGATTTCTAGACAATTTGGCCATTGCCTGGGCCATCGGCAGCAAAGATATCGCCGATGTATTGAAGTTTAAGACAACCTTGACCAATTTCGTGCTGTTGATTGGCCTGCTGGTTTTCCTCTACTGGAGCACTTCTGTACGGCCGTGGGACCACGATCTTCAGGTGGTTGTCTATGATGAAACCGGTCTGGTCAGCGGCCCCGATCGCATCACGCTGGACGATGGATCGGAATTGCGGCTGTATTCGGCAGCCTCCCTGGAGGAGCTAAAGCAAGAGACCGCTAATCGTGACCTGGGCATACATATCGTCGCCGGCACAGAAGTGGAATCTGGCACATCCTCGCTCCTTCTGGCTGGCTATGTTCCCTGGTATCGCCGCGCCAAAGTGGCGGAACTGGAAACGCAATTCAGCGGTGTCTTCAGCGGCGTATTGGGCCGGCCGGTTCAAGTCGCAATTGGCGGCAATATTGTCGTGCCTTCAGCCGATGCTCTTGGCAACGCCTTCGCGCCAGCGTTCCATCTGATGTTTGCCGTTTTCTGGCTGGCTTTTTCCCTGGTGCCCCATTTGATGATAGAAGAGCGGGAAAACAAGACCATGGATGTGCTGATGGTTTCCCCTGCCAGCGCTGGCCAGGTGATTCTGGGGAAGGGGATAGCCGGGTTGTTCTACGCCACAGTGGGCGCCGGGATATCCGCCTATCTCTACTGGGGATACGTGACCAACTGGCTGCCGGTGCTGCTGGGCTTTGTCTGCAGTGCCGCCTTCTCCATCGTCTTCATGCTGGCCATTGGCGGCATGGTAACCGGTCAGAAGCAGCTGATGATCGCGGCCCAGCCGATCATCTTCCTGATGATTGTGCCTACTTTCTTCTACCAGGAACCTAATCTAGCTCAGTGGCTGCGGCAGTTCGTCTCGCTGCTGCCCACTGTGGCCGCCTCCAAGATCATTGGCTATGGATTGGCTGACTCAATCCCTGTTACAGGGCTGCTGACCAATATAGCCATCACCCTGGCCTTTACCGCGGCAGCCTATATGGTCCTCTTCTTCCAAATGCGCCGCGCTGACCGCTGACAGATCGCGGCCAGGGAGGGCAGCTGGCTTTCCCTGGCCGCTAGTTGATATGACGGATGTGACTATTATGAAACCAAGAATCGGAAACAGCTTGTATGTGATTGGGACGATCGCCCTCAAAGATATCGCTGATGCCATCAAGAATCATGCACTGTTGGGTCTGATACTGGCATTGATTTTGATGCTGGGCTTTCCTAGAGTAATTAATTTGATCCTGGAGCAGCCGGCCCCGCCGCTGCTCTGGTATGATGCCGGCAGCGAGGCCCTCCCTTCGAGCCTGGAGGGCGCCGCTGATGTAGATCTGCGCCTGGTCGATTCCATGGAGGAGTTCGAACAGATCCTCAGCAGCAGCGGCTACAATGTGGGCGTTGAGCTGGGCGTTGTGCCCCCTGACGATCTGGAGCAGCGTCTGGCCTCTGGTGAGCAGATCACCTTTGACGGCTACGTTTCCTGGATCAACCGGGATAAAGCGGAGAGGCTGGCCGCCGAGAGCGCGGCTTCCCTGTCAGAGGCCCTGAACCAGAATGTCCGAATCGAGACACAGGGCAATTATCTAATACCCGATGCCAATTCAGGGCTGCTGTCAGGGATGAATTCCCTGACAGCCATCACCATCACCTTGATGACCGGCTTAACCGTGCTGCCCACCTTGATCTTTGAGGAAAAACAGAGCCGCACCATGAGCGTGCTGCTGGTCTCGCCGGCCAGCATCAAGGAGATTGTGACCGCCAAAGCGATTGCCGGCGGTTTCTACATCGTGGTCATCAGCGCTGTCGTCTTCGGGCTGAATTTGAAGGGGATTGTCCATTGGCAGGCCGCCCTGATCTATACCGCGGGCTGCGCCATCTTGTCAGTAGCCATCGCCCTGGTTTTGGGCAGCTTCTTCGAACGGCAGCAGGAGATCATGGGTTGGGTTGGCGTCGTCATGGCCCTCACCCTGGCGCCGATGTTTGTCGATCTAGTCGGGATCTCCGTGCCAACACCCTTGAATAACATCATCCCCTGGATGCCCTCCGTAGCGCTGTCCGACATCCTGGGTTCAGCTTTCAGCGCGGATTTCTCTTGGGCCGCCGCCGCCGCCGATACCGCTGCCGTTACCGCCGTCTCCCTGCTGCTCTATGGATTGGTTATCTGGCGCATGCGGCAGCAGGACCGGTAGCAGGCGACTGGCAGCCAACTCTTGCTGAGGAGCGCTTTGGCCTGGGTCCACCGGCTCATCCCACCCCGCCCTGTGCCCGAATGTTGCCCCTGCCGCCGGCACCGCCACCTGACTCTGGACATCGTTACTTTCGCCGGCAAAGGTGCTGGTTCAGGTGACTGACCGTGCCGGCTGCTCTTGTCCATCCAATGGTTTCAGATATAGTTTGAAATGCTGTTTACAATATGAATTAATCGACCGGAGGCATGAGATGAATGATCGTCCTGGCTGTTTATCGGGCATATTGAAGCTGATTCTACTCGGTTGGCTGTTTGACTGGCTGCAGGACAATTTCGGCTTCGGTAAAGGGTGCTCCGGCTGCGGCTGCGGCGTCATCTTGCTGATCATCTTCGCGCTGGCCGCGTGCGGCATCTTTGGCAATACCAACTGGCTCCAGTTGGGATTCTAGTCTGAGGGCCCCCGCCTGGAACTCAAGCGCCTGCCGGTCTCAAGTAAACGATAAACCGCACTTTACACTGTACGATCTGGATAAGGGAGAACCATGAGACCGACGCTAAACATTATTCAAGATGAGCTGATCGGCCGGATCTTGGCCGAGGCCAAGCAGATCCTGGCTGAAATCGGGGTAGAGGTGCGCGGCGCTAATTTGCGCCAGCGTCTGTTGGACCACGGACTAAAGCAAGACCCCAGCAGCGGCCGGATACTTTTCCCGGCCCAGGTGGTCGAAAAGGCCATTGCCTCCACCCCCAACTCTTTCACCCTGTTCGACCGGGGCGGGAAGGCCCACGCCGAGATAGGCGGCGACCATGTTCATTTCGTCCCTGGCTCCAGCGGCCTGAAGGTGATGGACCACCGCACCGGCGAGACCCGGCTCTCCAACACCGTCGACTTTGTGGAGTACATCCGCCTGGCAGACGGTTTGCCCCATATCGATTATCTGGCCACCGCTTTTTCCACCAATGACATCGAGCCTCAGGTCTCCGACGCCTGGCGGCTGTACCTTTCTCTGACCAACAGCCGCAAGCCGGTGGTCTCTGGCGCCTTCACTGAGCACGGCGTCCCCCGCATGGCCCAGATCATGAAGCTGTTCCGCCAGGATGACGCCGATCTCATCGCCCGGCCGATGTCGATCTTCACTATCACCGCCACCGGCATGTTCCGCTACAGCGAAGATTCCTGCCAGAACCTGATCGATTGTGTCGAGATGGGGATCCCGGTAGAGATTGTGCCGGTGACCCTGATGGGGCTGATCGC
>JAHEEY010000350.1 GCA_024640485.1 Chloroflexota bacterium
TATCAAGGTTGGCAGCGGGATGTTGGCCAGCTCGCCAACCACGCCGGCGCGCTTGATCACCCCTTGCAGGGAGCGAAAGACGCCTACCCGATTATTATCGACCATGCGCTGCCGCCAAAGCTTCCGTTCGTCTTCCCGCGCGGGATCATTGAGGAACTTCTGTCCGAACATGATCGGCATCACTTGCGAGGCTACCGGCCCCAGGCCAAACAGGCGGCCTACCATTCCCAGCAGCCGGTAGCGGCCGATGTTCTCTTCCGGTTCGGGCTCGGCAGAGGTTTCCAGCAGGATCAATGATTTCAGCAGATCGGGCCGTCGGGCAGCCAGGCGCAGCCCGACGAAACCGCCCATGGAAAGGCCGGCGAAGTGACAGGGGGCGCAGCCCAGGGCATCTATCAGAGCGACGGCATCCTCGGCTAAACTATCAATCTCATAGCCAGCGTTTACCACCGCGCTTTGTCCCTGCCCGCGATGGTCATAGGTGATGCAGCGATACCGATCCTTCAAGGCAGCCACTTGCTTGTCAAACATACGGCCGCTCCACAGAAAACCATGAGAAAACAGGATGGTTTCATGACCATCCCCATACACTTCATAATGAATGGATGCACCATTGATCTGTATTTTTGGCATTCGTTTTCCTCCTGGAAAAGGGTTCTGACAAGAATCGTGGAACCAGCTGCCGCAGCTATTGCCGGCTAAGGATCCGTGCTGCTGCCAACAGCATAATCATCGGGTGTGGAATGACTAGAGGGACATTATGAGAGTAAGGGCTGTCCGGTGAGCCACGCTTCGGTACAAATAAGAAAATTGTAGTAGAAGCAGCTGCCGACTGTCAATCTGGCGAAAACAGGATCCGCAGCCAGCCGGCAGGGTCGCCAACCAGACCGAGTCCGCTGTGGTAATCCTTGTCAATTAAAGGAGCTGACCTATACTATTGCCCCTGGCATGCTCAGCATCAAACCGTTACATTCCAGCATGCGTGAAGGAGTCAGCCGATGTCAGATCAAGCCCTCAACAACATCAAGTTCCTGGACCGGAATCTCCCCACCTTCAGTGAAGAAGAAGCGCGGCAGATCGCTGCCGATCTTTACGGCCTCAGCGGTGAATTCAAGCCGCTGAAGAGCGAGCGAGACCAGAATTTCAGCATCCACACAGAACGGGACGGCAGCTATGTGCTGAAGCTGTCTAATGCGGCAGAAGATCCCGGGGTGATCGATTTTCAGACCCAGGCGCTGCTGTACATT
Source organism: Chloroflexota bacterium (assembly GCA_024640485.1). Classification (GTDB taxonomy): domain Bacteria; phylum Chloroflexota; class Anaerolineae; order Promineifilales; family Promineifilaceae; genus JAHEEY01. The sequence goes on from JAHEEY010000350.1 coordinate 1,248, forward strand.
GAAAGACAAGATCCGTCGCTGCCGGTGCCGCGGGTAATCCCCACCCGGGGCGGCGAGCCGTACACCACCTTCCATGACCGGGAAGGGACACCCCACATCGTGCGGGTGCTGTCCTATCTGCCGGGGGTCATCTGGGATGACGCCGAGATACCGCTGGCTATGTGGCGAGATTTGGGCAAGCTGGTGGGAGAGCTGGACCTGGCTTTGCGGGGCTTTTTCCACCCTTATGCCCGCCACGAGCTGCCCTGGGACATCATGCGCAGTCATGAGCTGCGGCCCCATACTATCCATATCAGCAGCCCCCAGGATCGGCGCAACGCTGAAGAGGCGCTGGACACCATGGCAAATAAGGTGATGCCCCGGCTGCAGCGGATGCGCCACCAGGTGATCCACGCCGACATCCACACCGAAAATATCCTCACGAACCCCGACCAGCCGGGCAGCATCAGCGGCATCATGGATTTCGGCGATATGGTCTATGGACCGGTAGCCGCCGAAATCGCCATCGCCGCCGACCTGGACGGCGTCCCGGCGGAAGAACAGGTGAAGACTTTGTGCGCCCTGGTAGCGGGGTATGACCGGGTGTACCCTCTGGAAGCGGAAGAAGTCGACCTTATTTACGACATCCTGCTGGCCCGGCTGGCAGCGACAGTGACCATCATCGCCTGGCGGCGGGTGATGACGCCGGAACAGCCAGCTTACCAACACCAGACTGAGCGCTCCTTCGCCGCGGTGATAGCCAACTTGATGTCGGTAGGACGGGCCCAGGTGCGGGACGAACTGCGCCGGGCGTGCCGCTTCCCGGTCTACTGCCCCACCGGCCACGAAGAGGCTTTGGCGGACGACACCGAAGAGCTGCTGGCCCGCCGGCACCGGGTGCTGGGTAAGGGATTGTCACTTTTCTACAGCCAGCCGATCCATGTGGAACGGGGCCGGGGGCCGTGGCTCTACAGCGCCCAAGGGGAAGCATACCTGGACGCCTACAACAACGTGCCGGTGGTGGGACACAGCCACCCCCATGTGGTCAAGGCGATCAGCCGGCAGGCGGCGGCCCTCAATACCAACACCCGCTACCTGTACCGCAGCATCCTGGATTACGCCGAAAGGCTGGTGGGGCTGCTGCCGGGTGGGCCGTGGATCTGCGCCTTCTATAATTCGGGCAGTGAAGCCAACGACATCGCCTGGTCGATCGCCACCCATGTCACCGGACGAAAAGGGGGGCTGGTGATGGAAACGGCCTATCACGGCATCACCGAAGCGGGGGCGCATCTCTCCCCGTATGATGAAGATCGGCCGCTGGCTCCCCACATTCAGACGTTGATCTCCCCCGATCCTTACCGGGGGCCGTACCGGCAGGGGCAGCCGGATCTGGCAGCTCGGTATGCCGCCGACGTTGATCGGGCCGTGGCTGCTATGGCTGAAAATGGGTTCAAGCCGGCGGCGTTCATGGTGGACACCTCATTTGTCAGCAACGGCATCCCCGATGTGCCTCAGGGATACCTGCAGGCGGCGGCGGCCAAAGTACGGGCTGCCGGCGGGCTGATCATCGCCGATGAAGTCCAGGCGGGCTTCGGCCGTTCCGGCATCCACATGTGGGGGCACCAGGTGCACGGCATCATGCCCGACATGATCACCATGGGCAAGCCCATCGGCAACGGCTTCCCCATGGGCGTGGTGATCACCCGGCCCGATATCATCGACCCATTCATGGAAGCGACCGGGCTGTTCAGCACCTTTGGCGGCAATCCGGTGGCTTGCGCCGCCGGCAGCGCGGTGCTTGATGTGATTGAGGAAGAAGGGTTGATGGCCAACGCCAGGGAAAGCGGCGACCATCTGCGCCTGGGGCTGCGGGAGCTGATGGGCCGCTACCCGATCATCGGCGATGTCCGCGGCCGAGGGCTGCTGGCCGGCGTGGAACTGGTGCGAGACCGGGAAAGCCAGGAGCCGGCGACCAAGGAAACGAAGCGGCTGCTGGACCTGATGCGCGACAATGGGGTATTAGCCGGTAAGGAAGGGGCGTTCGCCAATGTGATCAAGATACGGCCGCCGCTGGTCTTCCGCCGGCGCCATGCCGACATCTTGATCAAGGCAATGGACCGGTCGCTGGCGGCTCTTTGAGCGGGACCGCCTGGTGAGGCTCCGGCGGCACCCTGACCGCAACGGCTTCCGGCTGCCGCCTGTATCGATGGTACAGCCGCCAACAAGTCCAGGGTGCCAGCGCCAATGGGATCGAGAACATCAACAGGAATTTCGATCCCGGGTACCTGGCGTATGAGCCAGGGTAGAACAGCCGCAGCGCCAGCCGGGCTAAACTCAATGGCAGGTTGATAATCCACGAGAGCAGCCCGCCGCCTATCCCTATCGACGAAGACCAACCTATAAACAGCGGCCAGACAAGCCCGATAAAAAAAGACAGCTTCCAAGGGGAGTTAAGCCCTCTCCAAACGACATCTTTCAGGCCAGGGATCAGCCATATCAGCAGCAGCAGGGTCAGCGGCCACGCCATCATCAGCCCCAAGGTATATTCAAACAAACGGGGCAGGATCTGCCACCAAAGGTAGACTGAAAAGAGTAAAGCGTAGCTGGCCACATTGGCGATGATTACCAAGGTCCAACTGTCGTTTTGCGGCAGCGGTTTGGCCAACCTCTCATACAACAACCCTTCACACAAGATTGAGATCAGGAACGACAGCAGTAGGAATATCACCGGGGTGGGAATGCCGGAGATGATGTTCTCATCGAAAAGCATCCACTCAGTCCAGACCTCGCTGCTGCCATAGGGATCTGGCCTTAAGCTTAAAGTCAGGTAATTTACACGTTGATTGAAGATATGGAGGGCGAAGCTTGTCACATAGCCCAGGAAGCTGGAAGCGACATTGATCCAGAATGAATGGCGCAGCGCCCGCTGCCAGCTTCCCCCTCTAAATCCATAGAAAATCGCCGCTTCCAGGTAAGTGACGATCAACAGGCCGATAACCAGGGAGCCGTGAAGCCCGAAATAAAAGGTGAAATAACCTATTGGAAAATCCATCAAGATGCTGGCTGTCGTCAAGCTGCCCATAGCGACCTCCCCTGACCTGCCTCGGCTTCAACCGCCTATCAAGTGCCAAGGCGAAAGGGAATACTATCAACGGCTGCTGGCCCGATGGCAATACTCAGGAGGATGCGCGGGCGGCCCAGCCACTACTTGATTGAACACCACCAGGAGTGGGTTTATGACAAAACAGTATAATAGCACTTGCTATTTTCATCTATGCGAAGTGTTTTGGCGTTTGGGAGGTTTTGGAAGATCGCGAAGAAGAAAGATTACTCGGCCCAGGGCCAAACGGCATCATCAGGAGGAGCGCCCTCCCCCAAATCATTGATGCTGACTACCTGATCGTCAGTCACCCACACTTCAGCCGCCCGCCATCCTATCAGCCCGCGTACCGCCAGCACGGCGATATAGCGATCTGGATCGTCATCTTCATCATCAAACAGGTAGATGAAAATGTCATGGCTCTGGTAATAATCCCTGGCCCAATCAGTTACAGCCTTCTGTACCTGAGGCGGATGATTCTCTAGCATGGGTGTGATCTGGGAGTTCATCAAAATACGGCGTTGTCCAACTCTAGCCTCTTCTCGTGAGGCTTATTCTTTTCCCGGTCCAACAATCGGACGATATCAGCGGGTTAGCGGGCTTTATGTGCCGATCCCGCACCTGTGTAGTGACGGTCATTCCGGCCACACTTACCTGCCATTCCCCGGCTAATTTCTCTCAAGAGTCACCCTTATTGTACCCTAAATCGGGCAGTCAAGGGTAACAATCCAGGGGGGCTAGGTGAGCAAAGCGGGCCGCCGAGTGAGCTGGAAAGGGTTGACGAATTCCATCAACCCTGTATAGTCGCCAGCCGTCGGAAAGTGGGCGGTG
>JAHEEY010000351.1 GCA_024640485.1 Chloroflexota bacterium
GATAATGGGGTCCTGGTTTACCCGGCAGTGAGCGGCGTCGATGATGCTGAGAATATAGTCGACCGCTTCTTCCTGGTTGCCTTCGGAATTGACCACGAGGTAGTTGAACTCCTTGACCCGCTTCAGTTCCTGGCGGGCAGTGGCGATGCGCAAATTGAGCCCTTCTGCCGTCTCAGATTTACGCTCGCGCAGCCGCTTCACCATCGACTCTTCAGATTCAGTGGTCAAGAACACCAAGATGGCGTTGGGGATCAGTTTCCGGATGGTAGCGGCTCCCTGGACATCGACACGCATGATCACATCTCTGCCGCTGGCTAAGGCATCTCGGATATGCTTCTTGGGGATCCCTTTGTAATCGTTATAAACCACGGCATACTCCAGCAGTTCGTTTTCCTCGATCATGCGGGCGAAGCCATCGCTGCTGACGAAATAATAATCGTACCCCTCCACTTCGCCCTCGCGTATAGGCCGGGTGGTAGCGGTTACCACAAAGTAAAAGCTGTCCGGGCGCCGCTCGATAAGGCGGCGGGCAATGGTATCCTTGCCCACGCCGGAGGGGCCGGAGATAACCAAAAGGACTGGATGACGTTGGCGATTGTATAGCTCTTCGTGAAGCATAGTTGCACCTAATATTGGTAAAAGTATAATGATTCTATCATTTCTAATTCAAGTGAGGCGAATAAGTTTAAGATGCCTGTATATGAATTTCGTTGTCAAAGCTGCCGCCGGCTGGTTAGGCTGACCATCTCTTTTGCCGAGTATGGAAAAACCGAACCTGCCTGCCCCCATTGTCAGAGCAAGGAGCTGAAACGACGCATCAACCGGGTGGCTCTGGCGAAGTCAGAAGACGCCCGCATGGACAGCATGATGGATGAGTCCGCCTTGTCTGGAATTGACGAAGACGACCCCAAATCGATGGGGCGGTTCATGCGCAAGATGAGCCGAGAGATGGGTGAAGATATGGGTGACGATTTCAATGAAGTCGTAGATCGTCTAGAAAGCGGCGAGTCTCCCGAATCCATCGAGCAATCCATACCTGGCCTGGGGGCGGACACCCCTGGCGGCGACTTCATGTAAGCAATGGTTGATGTTAGGTAGAATCCAGTAATTTTTCGCAGAAAAATACCGGATTCTCCTCGAGGAAAAGCGGGTAGAAGGCAGTTCGAGAATTTCAAAAGCTTTCCCGCTTTTACCTAAGTTGTGGAGGCTCGGCGAGCCTGATGCCGGCCCGGCTTCACATCACCACCCCGCGCTCTGGCGAACACAATTTCCTGCAGCTCAGCCTGCACCAAAGGCACCGGCCTATCGGCGTTGATCTGAATCCATCGGGCCGGATCGGCGGCGACCAGCTGCTGGTACCCCTGCCTGACTCGCTGGTGAAAGGCGACCGCTTCCAAATCCAGACGGTTCATCTCATCACCGCCGTCCTTACGGCGTGCCAACCCCCGTTCCACATCGATATCTAGAAGCAGCGTCAAATCGGGCTGCAGGCCGCCGGTGGCAAATCGGGTGATATTCGCCAGATCGCCTAGATTCAGGCCGCGACCATATCCCTGATAGGCAAGGGTGCTGTCAGCGTAACGATCGCACAGCACGATTTTCCCTTCTGCAAGCGCCGGCTGGATGATTTCGCGCACTAATTGAGCCCGGGAAGCTGAATACAACAAGATCTCTGCGGCTGATGTCATTTTCTTGTTGCCGACATCATGAAGCACATCGCGAATTTGATCGCCGATGTCGGAGCCGCCAGGCTCCCTGGTTTCCACCACTGTAAATCCCTGCTGTCTCAAAAACGCGGCTAACAAGGTGATTTGGGTTGACTTTCCACTGCCCTCTGGGCCTTCAAAAGTAATGAACATAGTTTAGCTAATTTGAACCATCACCAGATCACCTCTGGTAGAACTCAAGTCTTGAGATCGTGTCGCCGGCGGTTGATTCCTCGGGGCATGAAGCATCCGTCGCTCGCCTAACTGCGCCGCTCTTTGAACACGCGCACGTAGCGGCGCGGTTCTGTGCCGTAGCTGTGGGAGATCAGGTTGGCCTGGCGGGCCAATTGGTGCTGGTAGCGGCGTATCGATGAACCCACCGGGTTCAAGTTGACCCCCGGCTGCCCGGCATTAACCAGCTGGATGGCCCGCTCCGCCTCGGCGATAGCGGTCTCAAAGGTGCCTGGTGCTTCCACCGACAGCTCACATGCTTGTATCAGGAAATGCTCCATCTGAGCGATGGTATTGGCTCGCAAGATATAGACAGGTGTTCGGCGGCGTTCGGCATCGCTGATAAGCTGCCGCCGCTTGCGGTAATAGCTCTTCAGAGTGACCAGGACATCAGCATCTGACAGCTGGTCAACGATGTAAATCTGCGCCTGCAGATGGCGGGCTGCCTGCCGAAGCCGGTTGCGGGCCACGCCGTAGGCAAACACATTCAGTATTTTCCCTGGAGCCGGCTCTTCCGCCGCCGCAGCGGCAGCAGGCAGTTCTATTTGCCCATCCGCTTCGCTAAACAGCACCCGCTCGCCGTTCCGTCGTCCGTCAGCACCCTGCGCAGGGGCTGATTCCCGGCCGCCGCGAGTCTCGCGGGTGGGCCTGCCGGCGCCGCCATTTCGGCGCCCGGTAACCGCGGAGGAGGTGACCAGCATCTGAGTTTTCTCGATCTGAATCTCGTCCGCTTTGTTTCGAGATCGCAGTTCCACCGGAAATGCTTCACCGCGCAGCATGGAATCTACCGAAGTGGTCACGTCCAGGTGGGCCAGGAGCTGCTGCCTATCTTGAATTTCGACCAGCACATCAAAAGTGGGCGGCGCCCGACGCTCCAGCACTGTTTTCTGGGTGCCCCGCCGGCGGGCTTCTTCATCCGAAAGGGTGACGCTCTCGATACCGCCGACCAGATCTGACAGGGTCGGATTTAGCAGGATATTTTCCAGGGTGTTGCCGTGGGCAGTGCCGATGAGCTGGACACCGCGCTCGTTGATCGTGCGGGCAGCGGACGCTTCCCGCTCGCGGCCGATCTCATCGATGACAATAACTTCGGGGTTGTGATTCTCCACCGCCTCGATCATGGTTTCATGCTGGTGGGCAGGGTGAGGCACCTGCATCCGCCGCGCCTGACCGACGGCAGGATGGGGGATATCCCCATCGCCACCAATTTCATTGGAGGTGTCGACAATAATGACCCGCTTCTTTTCCGCCAGCACCCGGGCCACTTCACGCAGCATGGTTGTCTTTCCCACTCCGGGACGGCCCAGAAGCAGCACGCTGTGTCCTTCTCGGACAATATCGGCGATGATATCGATTGTCCCGTACACGGCCCGGCCCACGCGGCAGGTAAGTCCAACCACCTGCCCTCGGCGATTGCGAATGCCGGCGATACGGTGCAGGGTCCGGGCGATCCCCGCCCGGTTATCGTCATCAAAATTGCCGATGCCGCTGACCACCAATTCGATTTCCGCCTCGGTAATCTCACTTGGGTGCAGCACCAGCTCGCCGCTCACGTAACGGGCAGTTGGCAGCCGTCCAAGATCCATGACGATTTCCAACAGTTCGTCTAGATTTTGATTATGCTCGATCTTCTCACGAATTCGAGCAGGCAGTATAGATAGCAGTGCCTGTAGATCTTCTTTCGCTTTTGTTTCCATTTACACTTCCGTCATACCCATCATGCGCTTAGCGCTCACGATGGTAAATCTTCCGGTTCAAATCACCCTGCCCGACCCGCTGAGTGATCCGTATGCGCGGGGCAGAGTTCTCGATCCGTGTCATTGCCGGCATTTCTGGTGCTTTTGCCCCGGCGCCTGGAACCGCGGCACCATTGGCGCCGAAACCGGGATCCCCTGGGCATCCAGCGCCACCGACATTTCCGGCATGGGCTTCTGCTGATGATGGACCGTATGCTTGACCATCACCGCCTGGCTGTTCCATAAAAGGAACCCCGCCCTTTCCATTGGGCCCTGCAGCCAGCTCTGATACCGCCGGACACAGCAGTAGACCGGATGTGGGGTTTTATCAGGAATGACTTCCAGGGCAGCGTGAATAATCTGATCAACCTGCGCTTCTGCATTAGGATGAATGAACAATCGGATCCAGGTAGCGATGGATCCGGTGTGTACATGGACAAACGCGGTCAATTCTCCGGCCTCTCGCAAAACCCAACATTCACCGCTGTCCAGCGGCGTCACCGGCTCGACCAATTGAACCAGGCGCGGCACCGTGTTGGCATAGAGCAGCTGGATTTCCCAATCATCCATCGGCTGGCGCGGCCTCAGCAATTTCGTCTGTTCGCCTCGCTCATCCCAGCTGATTGCCCAGATATCCTGACGGGTATAGATGGCGAAGCCCGCATGGCGCAAGATCGGCAGTTCATCACCGGTCTCGCTCACTTCCGCCACCACACTGTGAACACCTCGCCGCCCCGCATTGGCAACCGCGTGATCCAGCAATGGCAGCCACACCTTCTCATTGATGTCAGCAGACGACTCGGTATCGGCTGCCGCGGCATCGTCCAGCGCACATGTGGAGCCTAAGAACAAAATGCGGCCCAGATGCGCTTCTTTCTCCAGATACAGCTGGATGAAACCTGCTTCATCGTTCCCTTTCAATTTCCAGACGTAAGTGGGGAAATCGCCGCCGACCATACTCAGTAAGGCACCTCTGAGCGGGTGCGGGCCGCCTGTTAAAGCTGGCTCCGTGTACAAAGAGACACCCCGTTCACTCAAGCGGCGAACCAGTGCAAAATCACGAAGATCAAAGGGTCGTATCATCAGACTCACAGTTTATCAGCGGCAGCATTTCCAAGCAAGATCGAAGCAGCCGCCAACATCCCGGTACTGGCACACGCTTTCTCATCCTGTTCTTATGAAAAAAGAAACGTGCTATAATCACGCCAAAGCTCAGAGGCTTGAGTTGGCGCTCGAGTGGCGTGGTTGGCCCGTCCGATTCCCGCCAGGACTCCTCTTCGGGGTTAGGCATAACGACACATGCAGCACACTCATGCAGCCAGACGCACTCTTACAGGAGAATCAATTTTATGTCAACTTTACTACTCACACTGCGTGAAAGTGTTCGCTATCGTGGTCGCAGCGGGCATTGGAGCTGGGTCGCGCACCGCTTATCGGGGCTTGCCATCCTCTCCTTCCTGACCATACATGTTTGGGACACGGC
>JAHEEY010000352.1 GCA_024640485.1 Chloroflexota bacterium
GCAGCGGCGCTGCCAGGGGATGGTACGCTCCCTTGTTGTCGTCAATAGCGACATTCCCACCGCCGTCTACCACCTGCACGAAATACCTGCTGGCGGCGGTGGCGGTCACCATGCCTGACCAGCTCAGCATCCCGGCGTCATAGGTTAAGTCGTAGCTGTGCCAGGCGCCCTGGCCGTCGGTGGCGGCGATGACCACCCGGAGGATCCCGGAGGGGTCGGCGGCGGCGATCTTGATCACCGCCTGCTCCCCACTCTCATCCAGGATGCCGTCAACATGGGTGATTTCCGGGGGTTCGACGTCCGGGCTGCTGGAGAAGTAGGTGTCAAAGGACATCTGGTTATAGGTGCGCTGGGTGCTGTCATCACTGTTGAACTGCCCCAGGGATGCCACCAATGTCTCGGCTGTGGTGGACATGGTATGGCTGGTGCGCACCTGGAAAGGCACTCCGGGGAACCAGCCGTCGGCGCTGAAGGCCGGCTCGTCGGTGCTGGTGACATATTCGTTATACGGCAGGGCAATCAACGGGTTGAAGGCGGCGGTGTCGCTGTAGCTGCCGCCCATGAACAGGGCGCCGTGCAGCGGCCCGGCTGCCGGGGCGGAGACGTCGGAGAAGATGCCCGGCTGCACCGGCTCGCCGGCGGAGAACTGGATCCAGCTGTCCATGTCGAGATAGGTGCCGTCGCTGGTGGATGTTTCCCCGAAGGCGCCGCCGATGCTGTAGGAGATATGTCCCTGGCTGATGTCGCCGAAGGCTGACGGCGGGCTGCTGGCAACGTCGGCGCTGGGGAACGGTTCCCCTGGATCCAGGGTGCCGCCGCTGGTGATGGCGTACATGGGCAGCCCGTACAAGGTGGCCTGCATCATCACCTTGGCGTCGTACGCGCCGAAGGAGCGGGCCCGGTCGTAGTAGCTCTGCTTGGCGGCTGCCAGCGCCGAGCCGATATGGTTGCTGGTGCCCTGGAGCACCTGGAAGGCGAAGTTGCGCATCACCGCTTCGGAGTAGACCACGCCGCCGCCGCCCCAGCCGTAGCCGGTATTGCCCACGTAGTTGGCCTGCTTCTGGGCGTACGCCTGGACCAGATCCAGGGTGCCGCTGTCGTTGAGGCCGGCGTGGCAGCCGACGCTGAAAATCAAGGCGCCGGCCAGGTCGGAGGTGGCGGTGACGATCTCGCTGGCGGAGATGTTGTCGTTATCAGGGGCCAGGGTGGCAGTATGGGTGGAATGGCCGTTGATCGACTGGATGTCGTAGCGCGGGCTGGCGTTGAACGCCAGATCCCGCAGCGACTGCCCGGCCCAATTGAAGCCGATCAAGGTGTCGTTGGTGGTCAAGTTGTCGTTTTGGAACAGGGTGCTGACCAGGTTGCCGGCATCCTGGACGAAGTCGTAGCCGGTGACCAACGTCTGGCTGACATCGATGGTGCTGTCGGCCAGGAAAGCGTCGATGACCCCGATAATCTCGTCCGGCTCCTCGACCAGCCGGCCGATGCCGTAGTCGGGGATAAACAGCTCCTTGCCCTGCCAGCTGGTAGGCTCGGGATCGCCGTAGTAGTCGTCGGTCAGGATCATATCCTCGACCGAGGCGGCCCAGATGGTGCTGTTCAGGGTGACGCTGCCGGCATAGGAAAATTCATGGGTGCTGATCGACATCCCCTCAGGCTCCCGCCGGAAAGGGATGACCCGGTCGTCGCCCACCAGGACGATGTATTCCACATTGGCGTTGCTGCCCAGGAAATCGATGATCAAGCTGCGCACGGCGCTGGCCACATTGTTGGCATTGTCGTTGTCCAGCAGCGACGCGCCGTCAGCGGTCCAGGTGTCGTAAGCGGCAGCCACGCCGGCATTGTTTTCCACCTCAAGCACCGCCCCTTCGACCTGGGCATGGTTGGCCAGCTGGTGCAGTTTATTGGTCACCGCGGTGGCGTCGGCGGGGGTGTACAGCTCCCCAAGCCGCTGCCGGTTTACCAGAATCAAGGTCTTGACATCGGAAGGCGGCGGCGTGGGTGATGGGGTTGGCGATGGGGTCGGCGATGGGGTCGGTGACGGCGTGGGCGGCGGCGGCGCTTCCCCCTCGATAGAAATCTGGTAGTCGGTGCTGTCGCCGAAGTAGGTGCTGTTGTAATGGATCGCCTGGACGAAGTAAATGCCGTCAGCCGGGACGGTATAGCTGATGGCGGAGGCACGGCCGAAGCCGTAGTCGTCGTTGGTGGCCAGGACCGTCTCGCCGTCCTGGGCATAGAGGATCAGGACGGTGTCTGAATTCTCCCCCAGGGCGCCGGTCTGAATGACGTAGGGGGAGCCGCCGACGGCGGCGAAGCGGACCCAGTCATGGTCGCTGACATCGGACAGCAGCGGATCGGCGCAGAAGGTATGGGTCTGGGAGATGCCGTCGCTGCTGAGGATGGGGGCGTCATACCGCCCGTTGTCCCCCTCGAAAGCGTCGGGCAGGCATCGCCCTTCTTTGATGGTGAAATCGTAGCGAGTGTCGGCGCCGCTGGCGTCCGGGTTGTGATGGCTGATTTCCACCCCGTAGGTGCCGCTGTCCGGCGCCTGCCAGACGATGCGCGAGGACCGCTCGTAGCCGAAATCGTCGTTGTGGGAGAGCTCGGTGACGCCGTCAAGGCCGAAGAGGCGCAGATAGGTGTCGCCGGCGATGCCCAGATTGGAGGTCTGCAGCACGTAGATTTGGTCCGCCACGGCGGTGAAGGTGAGCCAATCCTTGTCCGCCGCCGGGCAAGTGTTGCGGGTCTGGACGGTGCCGTCGGCGGCGATCGCTTTGGCTGCCGCCAGGCTGTCGTCTTCTTCAAAGCCGTCGGGGACGCAGCCGATGGCGGTGACATGGATGTCATAGTGGGCATCGGGGCCGAAGCTGTCGGGGTCCTGATTGACGATTTTGGCGTAGAAGGTGTTGCCGGTGGCGGTAGAGGTGGAAACGTATCCAGCCTGGTTCTGCAGCTGTCCGAACGCATTGCCGCAGGAACTGTACAGGGAGATGATCGGGTTTACCCCGGCGGCGGTATTGTCGGCCACAATGGAGAAGCTTTCGCCGCTGTTGATCACGAACTTGACCCAATCCTGGTCGGCGGCAGCCTGGAACAGATGGGTCTGGCGGCTGCCGTCACTGAGGATGTCGCGAGCGGTGGCACAGCTGTCGTCTGGCTCGTAAATGTCGCCGGAGCCGCCGGCGGTGCTGACGGACAGCTGGTGGCCGGTGAGCGGCCCGTAGCTGTCCTGGAGATGCTTGGAACGGATGTAGACGATGCCGCTCTCCGGCGCCTGCCATTCGATGGTAGGGCCGGTGCCGAACTGGGAGAGGCCGGTGCAGCTGGTGTACAGGGAGAGGGCCGGCTCTGCCTGGGCTTGCAGATTGCTGGCCTCGATGGTGTAGGTGACCCCTTCAAATGCGGTGAAGCGGACCCAATCTTCGTCCCCAACCGGGCAGTAGGTGTGGGGCTGGTTTTCGCCAGGGCTGATCCAGTTGGCCTCGCCGCAGGCGTCGTCCTGCTCGTACGCGTCGTCCGTGCAGGTGACGCCCACGCAGACGGTCTGCGAGACCAGATTATTGGCCAAGTTAGCGTCACCGGTGACAGCCCCATCCCGATCTACCCAGACGTAGATGACGTGATCACAGCCGGTGGTGGTGAAAGTGTGCTTCCGAGAAAATGAGCTGGCACCGCCGGCCGCAAGGGGCGGCACCGTCCAGCGGGTGGTGTCCAGGGTGGACACCGTCGGCGGCTGGTCGGCCGGATCGACATACAGATAGCTGGTAAAGAAACTAGAGACCGCGGCATCACCGACGTTGCGGACGATGACGGTAATGGTTATTTCGCTCCCTGGCTCCGGGAACGGGGGATCGACGATGATCTCTGCGGTCAGATCGGGGCCGGCCAGGGGCTCTTCAGGGGCCAGGGAGAAGACAGGGATCAGCAGGGCCGCCATCAAACCGGCGACAACTGCGCTGAGCAGCAGCAGCCTGGATATGAACCAATTCACAATTATCCCCCTCGCATGCCGGCAGCGCCGGCGCTATGGTTTGACAACCAAGGGCAAGAAAAGCTCGCCGCCTCCTACATTGACCGAGTATGGCTGGGCATGAATGCCGGACAGGTCCTGGGTGTAGAATACCACCCGGTAGGTCCCCTCCTCGGTGAAACCGTTCAGATAGCCCGATGAATAATGACCTTCATTATCGGGATCGGCGGTGAGCAGCAGCACCGGCTCACCCAAATCCAGGGTAGTTTCGGTGGGGGCCACAAAGGAAGGCGGGAATACCGCCGCCCACACCTGGGCGATGTCCTCAGCCCCGCGCTCCACCTGAGCGGAGAGGGTGCCGGAGCCGCTGGTCACGGTGACCGACGCGGCGGTGATGGTGGGCCGGAAGGATCCGAAGGAGAAGGCGATGTATCGATTTTGGGCCAGGGTACCGTCGGCCGGGTTGGCCAGGCCGTCACCATTGTCGTCCAGCCACGGTGTCTGGTAGGGGCCGGCAGCGGCGACAGCCGCCGCAGCCTGGTCGTAGCACACCTTCAGGCTGTTGGAGTCCACCACGCAGGAGAAGAAGGCATCGGAGAAGTAGGCGCCCTGGGCGGAGGCGTAGGCGTTGTTGCTCCTGCCGGTAGAAGCGATCACCACTCGGCCCGGTTTGGAAACGCTGGCGGCGACGTCGTTGACCCGATCGATGAAACTGCCGGAATGGCATGCTTCGATGATCACATTGACCAGATCGGCGCCAGAGCTGCTCTCCAGATTGTTGAGCCAGCCGTTGACCAGCGTAGATGTCGCTTGTCCAGGCGCGCCGCAGCCGTCGGCACAGAACCCTTCTACCAGCCCGTGGTCCATCATATAGAGGAAGAACGGCTTGCCAGGGCCGGTGCGGCCGCCGGAGTTAGCCCAGGTCTCGATGGCGTACTGCAGGTTGGCCAGGGTAGTGGTGGCATCAACCTCGCTGAGGCCGTCGCCGTCGGGGTCCTGGGAGGTGGGCGCCAGGTAGTAGATATCTTCATCGCTGTAACCGGCGCCGCGGAACACTTGATAAGCGCGGTTGGCGGAGTAGTTGATGTTGGCCTGCAGACTGTTGGTGTCATTGTGTCCAGCGACGATGATCACCGCCCCGGCGACGTCTCCCAGCCGGTTCATGGTCACCGAGGTGGTC
>JAHEEY010000035.1 GCA_024640485.1 Chloroflexota bacterium
TCGAAGGTAGCGGATTCGGCAAAAATGAAGCGGTCAAACAGCTGATGCAGTAGGTTGGATACTGGTTGGTACAGGATAATCAATAGCAAAACCAGCAGACCGGAAGCGAGTAGGGCATTGTTAATCGCCGCTGTAAGCACGGCTGCCAGCAGTAGAAAGAAACCAGTCAGCAGTACCGCATGAATGCCGCGCCGCAGGATGTTACCAGTACGAACGAATTCGGCGTCTTTTGTGGTCACTCGTTACCCCTAAGTGAATGAATGCTTGCGCACGATCGGAGCGTTGATGATCAGGGCTGTATATATACACCAGCTAATAGTAAGCGATTGTCAATCCAGTGTCCATCTTCGGCCACAATATTCTGAGCTTCTTTTGTAGCAGCGTCAAGTACCGATAACTCCACGGTATAGGCACCCGCGGGCAAACCGGCAGCCAATTGCAGTTGGTGAAGCCCGGTGAACAGCTGTTCCGCTTCCCAATTTTCGGCAGTTCCATCACTTTGGAGCGATTCAACAACAGAGGCTACCGCTGCCCCGGCGGCATTTATCAACTTTAGCTGAACCAGCCGTTTGTCCTCCGGCTGCTGCCGCAGCGCCTGCCAGTAGAGGCTGACGGCGAGGCTGTCACCCGCTCTCAGCTGCCGGCTGCTGTATTCATAGCCGACCAGCAGCAGTTCGTCGTTGAAATTCTGTGACTGCGGATTGGGATACGCGGTACTGTCTGGGAGGATTTTCACCGTAGTCAGCGGCAGATCATCTCCCAATCCGGTGCCGTCAGCAGCGGTGATACCCAGCCGGTAGGCGCCGGGGGCGTACAGGCCGACGCTCAAGGTGGCCCGGCTGTTGGTGTAAGCTGTTTCCGGTACGGTCATCGATATCGATTCGATAAAGCGATCGCCAGGCCGCCATTGGTCGCTGGGGAAATTCCCCAGGCCGGGGTGGGTATCACGCTGGCTGATCATGGTGCCTTCCTCATCGATCAGATGCATGAACAGCAGATATTTCCCTGGCGGCTGGCCGGTGACTTCCCAATAGAGGTCAACCCTGAGGGTGTCGCCGGGATGAACAGATCGCCGGTCAATCTGGTAGCCGCGCAGATTCACCAGGGTGTCGAATTGGGCGTCAATGGGGTTGGGTATGGCGGCATCGGCGGCGAAGCTCTCCGGCCTGGCAAATGCCGAAGCCAAATAACCGAAAAGAGCAACCACTGTAAGGGCCCCCATACCAGTCGTAATAATAGCAGTCAGCGCCGCGACCGCTTTCCCCGGAGCAGGCAGCAATTGGGCCCATTGAGCCAGCCCATAAAACATCAGCAGGGCCAGGGAGGGCAATGCCGGGAAGAAAAATCGTCCCATGGGCCCAGCCGGGCTGACCAGCAGATAGCTGAATAACACTGCGAAGAATAGGGCCACATTGAGCAGCAGGAGCAGCAGCGGGATACCATCCTGGGGCCACGCTTCTTGGCGGCGGCGCAGAAATGGAATAGGCAGGCCAACGGCTGCGATAAGCGCCAGCCAGCGCAAACCAGCATAGATCGGCTCGGGCAGCGGAACCTGGCCATAGCCGAACCGGCCCCACAGGCTGGTCCAGGCATAAGGGAGCTCGCTGAACGCCAGTCCCCAGCTGTCTGCCGGATTGCGGGCACCCCACAGCTCGGTGACCATCTCAAATCCGGTCGGCTCTCCGTACAGGATCATATTGCGGGCGAACCACCAGCCGGCAGTGAGCAAGGTCATCGCCGTTATCAAGATGTTCACAGTCCACCAGAGGCGCCACTGCTTTCGGCGCCAGGCGGTCCAGGTGACTGCCGCTTCGATGGAGAGGGCGATAGCGGCCAGGTTGAATTTACTCATCAGGGCCATGCCGAACAGAGCCCCCAGGATGAGGCCCCAACGCCGGCTCAACCCTTTTTCATCGCGCAGCAGCCGGACGGAGGCCAGGGTCACGGCAGCGCCGCTGAAAGCGGCGATGATGTCGTTGTTGACGGCGCCCGACATGTAGACGAACATCGGATTGAAGGCGACGAACGCCGCCCCTCCCAGTGACAAAGCGGGCCGCTCTGGCCAGATGGCCCGGCCGATCAGCCAGCTCATCCAGACCACCCCAGCCCCAATTAAGACATTGACGGCCCGGGCGATATGGGCCGCCAGCGCTTCTCCCCGCCAGGGGAACGCTTCGTCCAGATTGTGGAGGTATTGGTTCTTATTGTCGTCGCCTACTTCCCAGTAATGGTAGTTCCAGAACGGGTTGTCCTCAGGTGTGTGGCAAATCTCTCTACCGGTGTCAATCCAGGCGGTGGCTGCGGCGCTGATGGCATAATAAAGGGGGGGATGATGCCCTTGGGCGCTGCAGTCCAGCTTCCCTTGTACCGGCAGCGAATGGTTGACGGCGATATAGCGCACAAAGCGGTAATGGCGCAGTTCGTCGGTTGCTTCATGCAGGGGGTTGATGATGCTGGCGGCTGATCCCAAGCCGATAAAAGCCAGCAGCAGTAATATCATGGCGGTGTGGTAGCGACGATAATGCTCCAAATGATCAATCCTTAATCTCAATTCTCAAATGATCTCGCCCATCTGCAGTCAGGATGCGTTCTCCGGTCATTGGGTCGTACAGGCCAAAGGCGGCAAAGGCTGCCGCGGATCCTTCTGGGGCTGCCAGCTGGTGCTGTTGAAGGAATATGTCTCCAGCCTGCAGCGTAGCCGGGTCGACCCACAGGCCGTCATCTCCAGCGATAAATCCGCCATCGGCATCCAGCAGCTGTCCAAAGACCAGCAGTCTGGGCCCGGCGTAAATACCAGGGGGAGGAGGATTGCTGATTAAGGGCATCGGCGGCAGATCCAGTGGGCGGGCTGCCGTCCATCCCAACTCAAGCCGGGCCTCAGCTTGATCGTACACAGCAGACAGCCAGCACAAGCCGTTGACAAAGCAGACCTGCTCTGAGCTATCCAGGCGCATTTCCGCGCGATTCAGCTGGTATCCGCCGATTTCGCCGGAGCCGGGCAGCGGCGTGTAAGCGGCGGCGTAGGGCGAATCGATCTTTGGGAATCCGCTGAAGCTGAGTTCAGGCTGCAGCAGAATCGCCCGTGCCGGATTATACCATCGAGGACGGAACTGGTTTGATTTGGTTTCCCCCAGGTCCGTTTCCAGGGCCAGCTTGTCCCAGGGGCCAGCCAGCAGCCCGGTGATACCGAAATCAGCCAGGGCCGGCTGCCGCTCCAGGTAGCTGGCGACCTCATGAATGTTGGCCCGGTATAAAAACTGCACCATTCCCCGGCTGGGCCATTCCTGGAAATAATCAGGTAGATCCCGGCCGCCGATACCGAACAGCAGCAGCGCCGAAGCGAGAATCATCAAGGCGAGCTGCTGCCGGCCCTTTAAGGTGCGCGCCCTCGCCAGCAGCCCCAGCGGGAGCGCGGCTATGATGTAGACCGCCGGCTGGGCGATGATGGTATGGCCCAGACTGGCTGGGGGGACGCTGATGAATCCCGGGGAAATGCCGGCCAACCACCACAGCAGCAGTAATGCGCTGGCCGACGATAGGTTGGATGGCTCGGCGGGCAGTCTGTGACCTTTACTCAACAAGCCTTGGGCCCAGGCCGCAGCCGGGCGAAAGGCGTGCCAAAGGGCTATGGCAATCCCTGTCCAGAAGAAAATCGCGCCTACCGCCCCGAAGACAGGGCGATGAGGGATGTTGTAGAGCCACTCGCCGTCACCATCGCTGTGAAACATGCTGAGCGTGGTAACCACATGCTCAATCAAGGGGGCGAAATCGCCAGTTCTGGCGGCGACTACAGGGACCGCCAGCTCCGCCACCCGAGCTTCCGACTCCGGCTGCTGCCTTAGTACCAGGAGCAGCGGCAGCGCCAGCAGAAAAGCGGTACCGAAGGTGAGCAGCATCCCCCGCCAATGCTGCTTGAAGGCGGTGCGGTGGAAGAGCCAGAGGTAGCCGCAGAAGGCCAGCAGGATGAGGGGGACACCTCGTGAAGCGAAGTAGGTGTAGAACCCCAACCCCATGAACAGAGCGGACAGCAGAAAGCTGCCGGAAGAACCCTTGTCTTGTCTCTCTCCCTTGGACCCCAGAGACCCCTGCCAAAAGAAATAGAATGTTGCCAGGGCCAGCAGCGGCATCAAAATATGGCGTAGACCGATGCGGGAATACATCAAGGACCAGAAGCTGAGGCTGAGCCCAGCTGCCGCCAGCAGCCCAACCACCGATCCGAACAGCCGCCGCCCCAGAGCATACACGGCCGGCACCGCCATGCTGCCCAACATCACCGAGAGCAAGCGGATGCCCAGCATTCCCGGCCCAAACAGCCCCAGCATCCCAGCGTTGAGCAGGTGGTAGAGCGCTTCATGGCCAGAGGCATCGGGGTAGTAGACGGCGAAATCCCCATCCAACGCTTTTTGCGAAATGACCAGCGAATTGATCAGTTCATCGTCCCGCCACCCCGGCGGCAGTTCATGAAGCCGGAAAACGCGCAGTCCGAATGAGAGTAGGGTGAGGGCTAGGATGATCAGGCGGGCGGTTTTCATGTGGGTATCGTAGGCGGGTTTCATTGGATTATCTGTACCGATCCGACGATTAGCACATTGTCGGCGGCGTTGGCAGAAGCGACTGGCAGCCGGGTGCAGCTCTCTGGCGGCCCCTGACACAAGCCGACGGCGATAGGATAATCGCCGGCGGTTGTATCAGCTGGAATCGTCAGCTGATGCAGTTGGATAAAAAGATCGCCGGGCTGCCAGCTTTCCCCTGGGACATCCAGGCGATCTGCTTGGGCGATTGGGACGCCGCCGGCACCCTGTAAATGGGTGAATAAGATGGCGTCATCCAATGGCGCCTGTACCCGCCATAAGGTGGCCACGGTAAAAGTATCCCCAGGACTAAACTCCGCGGAATAGAGGGAGTATCCCATGAATTGAGCGCTGCTGCCGAATGTGACCGGCGCTGGCAGTGGGTTCGCGGCCCCGCTGAATAGGGCCTGCCACTCTGCTGCCAGCCGGGGGCCGGATAAGCGGAAGATACGCAGCGGTCTGTCCAGATCTGTTTCCGGCAGCGGTATCGTATCTACCAGCGCTACTGTTCCCAGATAGGGGTCCAGAAGAGGGGACAAGGGAGCGAAGCCGGGCACGACCAGATAGCTGTCCTCGGCTGCCGGCAGCGAGAGGCCATACCTGCCGTCGAAGTACCGTGGCAGCACTGACGGATCTTGGATGATCATCTCGGCTACGGCTGGAGTATGGAAACGTCCTGGGGTGATAGTCGATATGGCCACATCCTGGATCCCCTGCTCATTGATATAGGCCATGGCGGCAGCCATACTGCTCTCGTAATGGACCCGGACTTCCGGCGCTCTAGCCCAGCGGATGAAGTAATCTCGGGCGGTGATGAAGGCGGCGCTGGTGAACAGCAGGATCAGCCCCAGCTGGAACAGCTGCTGGTTTCTTACCGCCAGTGAGCCGCGCTGGCGCATGCTGAACGAGCTGACCGCCCGGTAGATGGCGGCCAACCCTAAAGCCGGAAGAAGGTACAGGATCGGCTGCATGCCGATGGCCTGGGTGGTGCTTAAGGCAGGGCCGGTGACCAGGGTCGGTGTGAACCCGGCGACCAGCCAGAACAGGGCAGCCGCGTAAGCGACGCCGGTCTCCTTTCGGTTCTTTGGTGACCACATACCCCAGACCGCGGCGGCGATACCGACATAGAAGAAGAGGCCCATAACCGGGGTGAGGAAAGGACGCCCAGGAATGTTATAGCGCCAGAAGGAATCCCCCGAAATGGTAAAAAGCTTCAAGCTAGCCGCGCTGTTGGCCAGCAGCGGACCGAAATCGCCACCAATGGCGGCTGATAAGGGGGCGCTGAGCTGTCCGATGCGAGTTTCCGCGGCTGGGTGCTTGAATAGATAGTAGAAAAGCGGCGAGCCTACCATGGCGGCGATCAGCAGCATCGAGGCTGTGCCCGCCCGCATCCGCCGGAATAAGCGCCTGTCGATCACGGCTAGATATCCTAGGATCGCCGGGAACACAATCCACAGTATCCGGGATGGGATGTAGGTGTAGAAGGTCAGGCCAAGCAGCAATCCTGCCAGTAGAAAGTGGCGTCTTGCCTCTGGCGAGGGTGGGGGGTGTTGGCGGGGACCCGTCTGGCGCTGGACGGTCAGGGCGCGCCAGAAGAAGTAGAAGGCCAGGGTGAATAGGGCTGGCAGCGTTACAGAGCGGAGTGATTGGCGGCTGGTCATCACCGCCCAAAACCCGACGGCAGTCCCCGCGGCGGTTAACAACGCGATTCTGGCATCGAACGCCTGCCGTACCCAAGCCGCAGTGGCGGCGATCATAATCAGGCCGAAAAAAACGGCGGTCAGCCGGGCCGCCAGGTACGTGGGGCCGAGGAATGACATCAGCAAGGCGGTGCTGTAATCAAAGAGTGGTTCGCGGCCATAGCCGACCGTGAAGTAGACTTCTCTGGCACCATTGACGATCCCCCACGCGGTGATGCCATGATCTGCTTCATCATGGGTTAGTCCTGGCGGGGTGCCCGGCAGATCGTAGAGACGCAGGGCGACTGCCGCCAAGATGATCAGCAGCAGCCAGCCGGTTTGTCGGGCGATGTGTGGCTTCGAACTCATGGTGCGATTCCCTTTGTGAGGATGATACTCAAGGGAAGGGTATGAGACAACTACGGTAGACGTTCGTTTCTTCAATGCTGCCAGCAGGCTGAGGCCCGCCAAAGAAAAAAGCCACGCTTGTTAACAAGCGTGGCTTTTATGAACAATTGAAGGTCAGGACAAAGCCGGTCTGGCTTATGCCAAAGCTTGCTTTGCGACGTCCACCACAGCGGCGAAAGCAGCTGCGTCACGTACAGCCAAGTCAGCCAGGACCTTGCGATCTAAGGTTACGTTGGCTTGCTTCAATCCGTAGATGAAGCGGCTGTAGCTGAGACCATTGATACGGGTGGCCGCATTGATACGGGCGATCCAGAGACGTCGGAAATCACGACGCCGGACCTTGCGATCCCGGTACGCGTACCAATACGATTTCATCATCGCTTCGTTGGCCCGGCGGAACAGCTTGCTGCGTGTTCCCCATTGGCCTTTGGTCATACCAATTATTTTCTTGTGTCGACGGCGTGTAACCGTTCCACCTTTTACTCGCATAACTTATACCTCGCTTTTTAGGGAGCCTGGACACTCAAGCCGTTAGGCCAAGGCCAGGCAGCGGATCTGTAAATTTGACTTAACCAGGCGGGTTGGCCTTATATCTTTTCAGATAAGGCGCTAACCGTTTAATCCGGCGAATTTCTCCGGGGGTGTCAACTATGAGCATGTTGGACAACTGAGCCTTTACCCGAGCTGATTTACGTCGGCGTAAATGGCTTTTGCCGCCCTTCGTGCGCACAATCTTACCGGTACCGGTGACCCGGAACCTTTTGGCTGCCGCTTTGTAAGTCTTGAGCTTATATTTCTTCTTAGTTGCTTTTGGCATCTATATCCCTCACAAAAAAACCCCACTGGGGCTTAGAAATCTAATCCACTATTGCAGAACACCGATTTAGATTATTCAGTCAAGCCACCAGGAGTCATCATCAGTGTCATGGACCAACCTTCCAGCTTCGGTGCTTGTTCGATTTCTGCAATGTCCTTCAATTGTTCAGCAATTGCCAGTAACGTTTCCCTACCGATTTCAGGATAGGTGATTTCCCTAGCCTTGAAACGAACTTGGAATTTTACTTTCTTACCTTCCGCAAGCCACAGACGAGCTTTTCGTGCGTGAATCTCACGATGGAACGGTGAGGTTCTGGGGGTCAACCGAATAGTCTTGATCTCAATCTGCTTCTGATGCTTTCGCGCCTCTCGCTCTCGCTTTGTTTTCTCGTAAGAAAACTTGCCGTAATCCATCACCCGGCAAACCGGGGGACGGGCATTAGGGGCTACTTCCACCAAATCCAATTCGGCTTCTTGGGCTATATCCATGGCAGTCCTGGTAGGGACCACACCATGATTCGTTCCATTATGATCAATTAACCGGACCTCTGGTACGCGAATGCGATTGTTGATCCGATAACTTATTTCACTCGCTTGAGTGTTCGTGGTAGAACGCCGTCTTTTTCGAATATCTCGCTCTCCATAGCATAGCAAGTCAGCAATCTTATGATTAACTGACTCATACAACAAACAATCCGGCCGAAAGGACCGGACCCGGACTAAAATAATAGCACAAGGCTACAGGAGCGTCAAACCGGATATTTCAATAGGAGGTTCAACAAAATGAGCAGCGTGAACATGACTATCGCCAGGATGAGGATGTGCCGCAGGTCCTTGAGAACATAGGCATACTCCTGACGAAACCGTTCGCCGCTGTCAAGGCGGGCGCGGCTGGACTGCTGGCCGTTGGTCAGCTGATTATTGCCATTTTGAGAGTCGGTCTTCCCATTGCGGGCCCGACGTGTTTTCTTTGCCATTTCGATCCTTTCTAAAAAATGTATTGCCGCAGGTGGTGGTGACGCCTTGGCATCATCAGCTGCCTGTTCATCATTCAGTTGTTATGAATTGTCTGCCAGATCGGCAAAGACAACGATACGTTGGCTGTTAACCTGATAAGGATAACAGGAAACAAGGGTGATACTAGCGTATTCTGTCGGCGCCATCACCCAGACATCGGTGGGGTCTACCACTTCCAATTTCCGAACCACATAAGTATATCGCTGTCTTTCCGTTGAGACGACGATCTCGTCCCCTGGGGTCAGTCTGTCCAGATGGCGGAATATCTCGCCATAGATGTCGTTGTGGGCCGACATCACCATGTTGCCGTTCTTGCCGGGAAGAGCCGAGGGGATATGCTGGCCAACTCCCTTCTTCAGCTGATCCCAATCATCGCCCTGGAAAATGGGGCTGTCTACGTCAATGGATGCGATCTGGATCCGCCGCGCCTGTTCCTGGCTGGGAGTAGGAATTGGCGGCGGGATGTATGCGTTGATTGCCGGCAGCAAGTGGGCTGGTATATCCCCGGCTTCGCCCTGCTCCGGCGGACGACCATTGACGGGGGGCTTGTGCCCACTGGGCAGGATCACCACATCTATTACCGGCGTTGCTGAGGGAGTGGGCAGGGCAAGGCTCTGGCTTTCTTGCCGCTGCACCTGAGCCAGCTCTTGATTCAACTCCTGTCGGGTGGACCACAGGCCCAACATCACAATTACCAGTCCGACAACGGCGCTGACTTCAACCAGGGTCAGCAGCGCATTCCTAATCCAGCGCCAATTGACCGGCAGGCGTGGGGCATGCTTTTCGACATCGGCGTCAACCGCCGATTCATCTTCATCGATATCCGCGGCGTAGCTGCGCAGCGCCCCGGTGGGCGTGGCCTGAGGCCGGATCAGCGAAGGAGGTTCTGGATTGGGAGCCGGCAAGCCGGCAACCTCCACCAGCCGGCCTGAAGCCTTCAGCCGCTGCAGCCGCTGGCGGCGCTGAGCCTGCTTCCTACGGTATAGAAGCTGTTGAAGCTCTTCAATTGTCAGATCATCAGCTGAAGATTTTTCTTTCATCGGAACAATAGTAAAGCGATAGTGGCGAAACGTAAAGCAATGCGCCGCATACGGATGGAATGCTTAAGGGGATTTAATCTCAAGCGGGGCCACATGGGCCACATTATCGATTACGTCGCCGCTGGCGGCCAAAGTGGGCAGCCGATTTCCAGACAGCCGGTCATAGATACCGACGATAGCTTGATAAGTTCCAACTGGTGTTTCTCCTGGGATCAGTAGGGGATGGATCTGTATCAGTATGTCACCAGCCCGCCAATCCCATGAAGGTGCGTCCAGGGCATCGCGCTGGCTGAAGACAGCTCCGGTCTCATCGAGGAGTTGGGTGAAGAGAACTACATCGGTTGTGTAAATAGGGGGCGCGATGGGGCCAACCTTATCAGGATCAAGCACTTCCCAAACGGTGATCAATTCTGCCGTTTCACCGGGTTTTACATCGGCGGCGACCCAGTGGGCATCGATAAGTGACACGCCGCCGCCGAAGTTAACCGGCAGCCCTAAGCCGATGTCTCCCAAAGATGCCGCGTCCAACTTATAGATGGAGAACCCGGGGTCTAAGTCATCATGGCGTAAGCGGATTGAGCTGGTTTCCTGCAGCATGCCCGCGAATTGGGGGTGCGGTATCGTAGACATAGGGATGACAGCCCGGGCATCCGCGCCGTTGGGAAAGAGCAGCGCGTAGCGGGCGTCAACCCAACGGGTCTCGAACTGTGGGTCCGGCAGCATAACCATGCTGATGGACGGATCGTGAGCGGCTCCAGGATAGACCGATGAGAGTAGGACCGGTGAGTCATCCGGATGGGTTTCCAGATAAGCTAGCGATTCAATTAAGGTGTGCTGGTAAGCGCCTCGTACCTGGGCCGACTGCCCCCAATTGACGAAATAGTCGCGGGCTGAGATCCAGCCGGAGAACGCCAGCCAGGCCAGGGCAAAGGCGGCAAAAGCTGGCTGCTTGAAGCGGCGGAACCGTTTACTGAGGGTGTCGGCTGCAGCCACAAAACCGATGGCGGGCAAAAGATGGACAGCCGAGATTGCCGCTAAATTACGAGTGGTGTTGGCAGTGGGCCCTGTGATCAGGGAGGGGATGATGCCCGCGCCAAACCAGAGCAGGACAAAGGCGTAAGCGGGCTGCTTCCATCGCCACAAGGCGACCAGGGCGCCGATGGCGAAGAAGGCCGCGGTCAAGCTGTCAAAGACCGGTCGTCCGGGAATGTTGTAAGCCAAGAATTGGTCGCCGTAGCCTGGCCAAATGAAGGCCAAAAGCGCGTCCCTGCTGTTCTCCAGCAGCGGCATGAAATTGCCAGAGCGGATCTGCTGCAGCGGCCCGTCAAGCATGTCCAACCGGGTCAGCACCTCGGGATGACGGCCCACATAGCTGAACATCGGCACTGCCATGATCCCCGCCAACAGCAGCCCTAAAAATGTCGGCTGCCAGGTGCGTCGGAAAATGGGGCGGTGAACCAGTCCCAGATAGAGGATGAAAAGGGGGAACATGAGCCAGGCGACTCTTGAGGACAGATAAATGTGTAGAGTAGCGGTGACGCTGATGGCAAAGCCAAGCAGCGGCCATATAGCCGCTGGTCGCGAACGCCGCTGGTCGAATTGCTCCCTGGTGATGAACTGCCACAAGAACCAGACCGCGGCGGCAATAAAGAAGGGGAGCATCCCGGCCCGCAGCGCTTCTCGACTACTGGCTAATGGCCAAAAAGAGACTGCGGTGACCGCTGCCGCGATCAAGGCGGTACGGCGGTCAAAAGCTTTCTTCGCCCAGAGATAGGCAATTCCCATAGCGCCCAGGCCGAATAGTACATTGACCAGCCGCATGGCAAATAGGCTTCTTCCAAAGAGCAGCATGAAGCCGGCAACGGTATAGCTGTAAAGCGGTTCACTGCCGTAATTGAGAGGGAAATAGAAGAGAAATTCGCCGTCCAAAATCCCCAATGCCTCTCGCCCGTGATTCGCTTCATCATGGGTTAGTCCAGGCGGCAAAGCAGTTAAGCTGGCTATCCGTAAGGAAAAAGCCAGCAGCAAGATGAGCAGGATGGGGATCTGTTTTTTGGACATGGCCGGTTAGAACTTACTCTCAGGCCAACTCACGTTTTTCAGCGACTGCGAACACTTCTCGCTCGAAGAACCAGCGGAAGGGGGGGATATCAAAGGCGATACGGCGCAAAAAGGCCATCGCAGCGCTTTCCTGGCGGTTCTGTGGGGGTGAGTCCAGCCACACTTTGGAGGTGAAGCCAGCTTCCGCCAAGGCTCGCTTCATGCTGAACTTGTCTTGTTCATTGACATGAACGTGTTGGTTGACCGGTGTGATAGCGCGGGGATCTTTAGGGTAATGCTTGCCCTGACCCAAGAAGGTGCGCACTCGCCTTACCCAGGGGTAGGCGTAGCGGTCATACCAGCGATTGGGAGCGGTATGGATGATGAACCGACCGTCTGGCTTCAGGACTCGGCGAACCTCCAGCATGGCCTGGTGAAGTTCCCAGGGGTATAGATGCTCGACAACATCAAACATCAGCACGCGGTCAAAGTAACCAGTAGGGAACGGAAGCTTCTTGGCATCCGAGCGGCAGACGCCGGCCTTGACCGAGGTGTCAGATTGGGCAGTTTCCACACTCTGGTCGCTCATCGCCTGACGCTGGGAGGAGATCGTATCGCGGGTCATGACGGCGGCGACTTCGGCATAATCCATGGCGAAAGCTTCAACGCCAAGCCGCATGCAGTGGCGAATAATCTCGCCGCGACCGCAGCCGACATCAAGCAGCCGCATGCCCGGTTCCACTTCGGCTACCGCGAAAGCGTCGTTGAGCCTGCGTGAAAGGTGCTGTCCTTCTGATTCAATAAAGACATCATACCCTTCACAGGCGGTTAAGAAGTATTCCTCTGTGTATAGGTCAGAGGGAAGTGATTTTCTATCTGTACTTGACATAATTTATCTTCTACTTGTGATGTGAGCATTATAATTCAGTGCCCTCAGGTCGTCAAAGTTGCTAAACAATCGATGGTGTCTCACGACTCTCGACCTGATTTACGGCTGTCCGTCTGCGGCGCTGGAGTGGGGCGCTGAGCATATTTGTCTGTTTCAGCGTTGTTTTATGCTATAATGCCTGTCGCTAAATTATGGAAGGTTGAAGCAAATATGACATCTAGTTCGAACAAGCGACGTGCCCGCGCAGGAATTCGCTTGCCCTTATGGGCGCTAGGGGTCCTCCTGTTGCTAAGCCTAGTGCTGTTGGTGGGGAGTTCCGTTTGGCTATTCCGTACTGTACAATCTATGGCTTCCGCGCTGGAGGTGTCCAGCCCCGATTTTGGCACGGTTGAAGAGCCGGCACCTGGCGCACCAGTTGTAGTTGGGGAAACTTCGGGGGACCCGTTCAATGACACTTCGGTATTCATCTCACCGGATGAGGTTGACCGCTGGTCCGGCAACGAGCGGGTATCGATCCTTCTGCTGGGTGTGGATCAGCGCTGTGAAGAAGAAGGGCCTACCCACACTGACAGCCTGATGGTCGCTACCATTGATCCGGTGGGGCTATCTGCCGCAGTGCTCTCATTACCCCGGGACCTGTGGGTTGAGATACCCGGTTTCGGTGTTGATCGTATCAACCAGGCGTACTACTTGGGTCAAGCTTATGAGTATCCGGGCGGCGGCCCGGCCTTGGCGATGGACGCGGTTGAAGCGACATTGGGCATTTCACTTGATTATTTCGTGGCCATTAATTTCGACGCTTTCATTGAAGGGGTTGATTTGATCGGCGGCATTGAGATCGATGTACCTGAAGCGATTGACGATCCTACCTACCCTGACCGCTGCTACGGGTATGATCCATTTTCGATTGAACCAGGGCTGCAGCTGCTGGACGGGGAGGCCGCTTTGAAGTATGCCCGAACTCGGGCGACTTTTGGCGGCGATGTTGATCGCGCCGGCCGGCAGCAGGCTGTGGTTATGGCTGTGCGACACCAAGTGATG
Source organism: Chloroflexota bacterium (assembly GCA_024640485.1). Lineage (GTDB taxonomy): Bacteria > Chloroflexota > Anaerolineae > Promineifilales > Promineifilaceae > JAHEEY01. The sequence continues at coordinate 13,502 of JAHEEY010000035.1, forward strand.
CAGTTGAATCAGCTGCCGCAGTTGATTACAAAGTCGATGCAGTTGTGGCAAACTTTCCAAAAGAATGTGCGTACCAATTTGACCTTTGAGGAAGCGCTGCAGATTCTCTTGCTGACTCAGGATATCCCAAAAGAAAGCATCAGCAGCGCTATCGTCGGATATGACTACGTATATAACGAAACCACGCCTGACGGCAGACAAGTGCTGGTTCCCAACCGCGAAAAGATCAGAGAATTGCGCGACTCTATTTTTAAGCCACCGGTGGTACCGACGCCGGTGATTGAGAACCTGCCTGCGTTGATGGCAAGTGAAGAAGCGCGGGTTGCTGTTTATAATGGGACTGCGACTTTCGGGTTAGCAGGCGCTACCCAGGAGTATCTGCAAACCTTCGGCATCAATATCACAGAAGTTGGGAACGCGGATTCGTCTACCTATCGGACTACCCAAGTCATTGATTTTGGCGCTCATCCTAACACCACCCTTTATCTCACCCAGCTGATGAGCGTGCCTCCTCTTAATATCAGTAATGGCAGCCAATCTGAAGGCGACTATGATGTGCTGGTCATCATCGGCGAAGATTGGGAAATACCTGGCTCATGAGTCTGACCTCTCCGACTGCATGACGTGCCAAACGGTATTAGCCGCTGCCGTGGATCTTCTCACTGTTGATAGAGCCACTGCCGTCAGCGCTGCCATTGCCTAGTAGCGAGGGAATATATGGGGAAAAATGATTGGTCGTGTCTCATCCTCATGCTTTGCTTGACCGCATCTGTAGGCTGCGGTCAAATGATTGAGGATAGTACGGTCCTGAACATCTCAGAACCTTTGCCAAGCACCAAAGCAGCCACCGCGGTTGCCCAGGCAGACACGGCTACCAGAGTGCCGCAGGCCAATCCCACCAACTCCTCATATTTTCCCGCATTACCCACTGCCGAACCTACTATCAGCGCTACGGAAATCCCTGATTTCAATTGGCAGACAATCGGCGACCTGAGCACCGGAATGAAAATCGATGTCCCCACAGATTGGGTGGATCTGTCGGGGCAAATCGATGTTTCTACTGCTACCAGCCGGTTGGGATTGGCGGTGCTGCTGATGGCTGATTCCGAAAGAACCGGCAGCAGTCTGCTGGCAGGCAAAGACTTAAGCGAAGGCGCATTTGCCGCTGGCATCATATCGAATTTGGAGCCGCACTCGGCCAGTTCATTGCGAGCGCTCACGCAGCTGGTTATGGGTTTGGGGCAGGAGACCGCGGTCATTAACCCTCCCGAGGATGTTCTGCTTTCCCTGCCGCCCGCTAGTTTGACGTCACCTGCGCCCTCAATTGAGTTCATGGGAGCCACCGTCGACATCACTGGAGATCTCACCGGCTTATTGGATAATGGGCGAAATCTGCATACCCGATTCCTCTTGTTTCCATTTGAAGAAGGGGATGGTGCGCCAATCGGGGAATCCCAGGCGGTCTTCATCTTTAGTGCCCCGACAGATGAATGGGCACGCTACGCGCCACTCTTCGCTGAGATGGCGAAAACAATTGCCATTTATCCAGTTGGCGCAGGCATCTCCATCCATGACGGCAGGGCCAGTGTGTTGGGTAATTTGACTGAATCGGTGCCCGCTTCCAGCTGGTTGGACAAGCGTGTCAACAATGTCTGGTCCTTTGAAAGCGACGGCCCTGGCTACGGCACATTGACTTTGACGCCATCGGGTAAGGGCGTGGATCTGTCTATGAAGATCATAGACCCTGCCGGGCAGACCATCGCAACTGTGGACAGCGGTTATGCTGACAACACCGAGATCATCGTGGACCTCTATCTGCGTGAAAGCGGCACCTACCTGGTTGAAGTCGGCGAACGATTCGGCAACGGGGGACGATATACCCTGGAGCTGGAGTTGAGCGATACGCCTTTGTTTACTGGTGAAGGTAGGATTGAGCTGCGGCAAGGGATCCAAATCGAGCTGACAGAGAATGCCCGGCATACCTGGATATTTGACGGAACTGCTGGGCATCAGGTTAGTATCGTGCTGGATCCAGGCGAGGAGCTGTTTGACGCGATTCTGGAGCTCTATGGTCCGGCTGGCGAACGCCTCGTCGCTCTGGACGAAGGGTTTAGTGGCGATGCGGAAGTTATCGCCGGCTTTGAGCTGTCGGTGACGGGGGAATATGCCATCTCGGTGCAGAGTTTTGCCGGCAAAGGCGGGACCTATACCCTTTCTCTGGATGAAGGCGGCGAGTCTGTTCGGAATTTCTTTGATGCCGGCGATTTGATTAGCGGCGAACCCAAAGTGATCGAGCTGCGCGACCATGAGGCACAAGCATGGTTCTTTGAGGGACGGGTTGGTGATGTCATTTCTATCAACGTTGATCCGGTGGACGACACTCTAGATCTGGATATTTGGCTGCTGGACCCCAAACTCCAGCGATTAGCGATCGCTGACGCCTTTGCCGACGGTCAACCTGAGTCAATCGACCTTGAATTGTCGGAAGACGGGCAGTATGTCGTACTGGTCAGGGATTTCTATGGCGAACCAGGCAAGTATCAAATCTTGTTGAATTCAACGCACGTCGATCCTCCGGATGATGCTGGGCAGTTGGCTTATGGCGACACCGTAACCGGGACTCTTTCAGTTGGTCAGTCGGTGATCTGGTACTTTAGTGGGGAAGTGGATGATGTGATTGACGTGATCTTGCAGCCGATTGATGGTGACAACGACGTCATTCTGCTGCTGCAGGATCCCCAGACCAATACGCTTTGGGAGATCGATGATGCCCTTGCCGGGAGCCCAGAGCAGTTGAAAAGATTTAAGGTGCCCATCGAAGGGCGCTGGCGGGTCGTCGTCAAAGAGTTCTTTGGCGAAAGTGGGAGCTACACTCTGACGGTTACTCGCGCCCCGCGGTAAATTATGGGATGAACCAGCTTTCAAGGGCTGCTGGTGGCACCTGTATGCAAGCAATAAAAAATCATGTGGTGCGCCAGCTAATCGAGACTGGCTGCACCACATGATTTTTATTTATTCAGCAATAGGCCTTAATTGTGGGCCAATCATGGACAGAAGGGGCGGTTAATGGTTCTGGATGAAATCCAAGCGCACTAGATTTTGATTGCAGCTTGCCCGGGTCTGGACAGTGTAAACTTGCGATACGGCGGTGCCGCTGGTTGTCTCCAGCTGGACGTTGTAATTCCGAATCGCCGGGGCGTTGGATACAAACTGCTCCCAACCTGACGGGCTGTAGGCGGGAGCACCGCCCACCATCGGGCGCTGATCGACGCCGCTGTCCCAAACATGAACCTTATATTGCCCGGCAATAACCGGTTTACGATTCAAATCCAGGACTTCGCCGGCAATACCCAGCCAATCGCAGCCGGCGCTGTTGGCGTAGTTCTGCAGATAGAACGGGCTGTTGTCAGACTTGGTGAAGGGAAATGCGGAACGGGTTGGGCTGGCAGTCTGCGTAGGGCCGATGGGCGTGACGGTGGGCGTATTCGTTGCTGTCGGTGTGTGGGTGGGAGTGGGGGTCTTGGTTGGGAACGTAGGCACAACCGACGGCGTTAGCGTAGGTCCACGGGTGTTGGTTGGGGCAGGAGTCGCCGTGTCATTTATCTCGAGTGCTGCCGGTGTCCAGGTGGGGACCAGCAGCCGCGGTGTTGGTGTCTGGGTTGGCGATGGCAGGACGGCTACAGCGGCAGTAGTGGGGGTAGGCGGCACCTCCGGTTCGGATGATTTCCACAGGTCCGAAAACGGACTGTTCGCCAAAATGTCCGGCACAAAAAAGATCACCGCAAAACCCAATAATGCCAGGACGGCTATGACCATAAACATCTTTGTCAATACATTGAGGATAATGCTGTCACCGCGCTTTTTCATTTTTCTACCTCTCATCCATTGATAAACTCAACGGTAGATGGACCTGCGACAGGCCAATAAGCAACCTTGCTACACATCCGTATCGATGAAACGGATGATGGTGGCTTGATTCCACTGCGCATCGAGCCAAGTCTCAAATGCTTGCTGCAATAATTTGTAACGTAAATCGGCTGTCAGTGACCGATTTGGATCTCGTTCTATCAACTGCACCAGGTAGTAAGTTGCCTGGCCGGAATTGACGTCGGTGTGAGTGATGATCTCGCTCACCTGTCCTGGTTCTAAAGTAAAGGCAGCCTCTTCTACGGCAGGGACCAGCAGAGATCCCCTGGCGAAGAAGCCCAGGTCGCCGCCGCTAGGGGCAGTGACCCGATCCAGCGAATTTTGTTCGCTCAGGGTAGCGAAGTCAGCCCCCGCGGCTGCCTGATCTAGCAGCGATTGGGCCAAAGCCGGATCATCGACTTGCAGATAACGGGCACGGACTTGCTCCACCGCATAGGGAACGTCAGCGGTTACGGCAGATACCACAGACTCGGTCAACATCTCTGCCGCCAGCGCCTCGCGAAACTCTTCCTCTGTCCATTGGTTTGCCTTAAGCCACGCCTCGAAATTGCCGGGGTCTCCGGCGGCTGCCTGCAGCTCAGCCATCTTCTCCTCAATCATTTGAGGAGTGACTGCCAGCTGCTGGGCTTCTGCCGCCTGGGCAATGAGGACGCGTTCTACCAGGGCATCCAGGACCAGTGTTCGATAGTCTGGATTTTCACTGCTGATTTCGCTTCGCCCCAATTCAGCTTGAGCCTGCTCATACCGGGCCAATTCCCGTTCATATTCAGACATCAAGATGGGTTGGTCGTTTACCATTGCCGCTAATGGTTCGGTGGGGGTGGCGGTAGGCGGGATAGCTGTAGCGGTGGCGGTGGGCACCGAAACGGCAGCCGAGCTGTCTTGAGAGGCAGAGGACGCCTCAGGCTGCGCGACCGCGGCGGTAGTCGGGGTTGGCGATAGAGGCGCATCATCCCGGCAGGCCGCGAGCAGCAGTGTCAAAAACAATAGAAAGCTCAACAATACTCGTCGCTGTATCATGCCACCCTGTTCATCACGCAACATTATGTCTTGATATTACGTCAACTACATTATACCCGTGCTCGTGGGTAAGGCAAAGCAGAGCAAGGGGATC